>JAUVXT010000262.1 GCA_030603465.1 Deltaproteobacteria bacterium | reverse complement strand
TTCACTTTTTACGAGTGCACATCAAGGTTAACTGAAATCCGCCTCCAGGGGAATCTTTGATTCACAGGGAACGCCGGTCTGACATAGTCCGCAGGCATAGCTTTCGAAGCCGAAGTTGGGTTTTGAATATGGTATGACTTGGGTGCGTGTATATTCGCGGCAGACTATTTTATCATGACCTTCCCTGGTTATCGATTCAGCGGGACATCGCTCGATGCATTTCCCGCAGAGTCCCTTCGTGAAAAAAACGCAATAATCGTGGCGTCCCTTATATGGCCTCTCCGTCGGTTCTATCTTTATGCGAGCCACCGCGGAACCTATGCGCACCGCTTTGCCCTTCGGTGTTATGAGACCGTCGCAGAGCCCGAATGTTCCCAGACCCGATGCGTATGCCGTATGCCGTTCCGACCAGTTGGATGCGAATCCGTAACAGTCGGAATCCCTCCTCCCCCATAACGGGGAAAGCATGGGGGCTACAGTGTCAATGCCTGCCTGATTGAGTTGTTCTTCAACGTGTTTCCGGAGCTTTTCATTTACCTCTTCACCATATACACGCGCTCTGGCCCACCTTTCCGAAGGATAGTGCGATTCCTTTCTGCTATCCGATTTGGTTTGCTCTGTCTGGGGGAGAATCCAGCTAATTATCGTGAGTTCATCGGGCGCTGCCATTTTTTGAGGGAAGGTTTTATTGAATATCTCTTCAGGTGTCCAGTAGAAGGATCCGATGTGGTCTTTAAATTCCTGATAGAGGGGATCACCTCCCGTTGAAAATCCTACAATCGGATCTGCCCATGCCCTTTCGTTGTCCCGATCCTTGAGGGTGTTTTCCGGTGATTTATTGATGAAATCCCTTACTATGGGTTCAATCCATTTTTCGTCTTGCGACATTTTTGGCTACCCCCATCAGTTATTTATCAGTTCAAAGCGCGATGATAAAACATCCTGCTCCGGACATTGTGCTTTTCTGTACATTAATCGGACATTGCCGGTGAAACTTCACTCATTGTATCCTATATTTTTTCATACAGGTTATCCTCTTTTCTGTCAATAGCGATAGCACTAATGGTCGAAGAGAGGCTTTTGTTGAGCGGTCATTAAGATGGTTTTTGCGAATAAATCCTGGCGAAGCGGAAGGATAACGATTTAAAGAATCATCGTGGATATCCACGATGATTCTTAGAAAGTTAAGGAAGAATTCATTTATATTCGTTCGCCTTCACTCACTGTTCTTTTCAACTGTCTGAGCCCGGAGGGCGAGTTTTGGGATCGCCTGTAGCAAGCCTTGGATTTATCAAAAAGCATCTTAGACAGGCGAAAAGGTGTGCTTTGTTAACTTAAATGCGAAAGAGGTAAAATCTCTTGATAGTATTTAAAGGTTTGAAGCGTCCGGACACTTCGGTTTGGGGCTAAAAAAACATACCTGCCGGCGCTACTGTTAATCCTGTTGCTTCATCTTTAGCCATGCTTCCCAGTAAAACCTTCCCACGCCGAGAAATACGGCCAGTATCAACAACCCTATCATGAAAGTGGGGGTCGTGCCGAATCGGTTGTCGATCCAGTACCCTGCGTAGAAGAAAATGAATGAGGCAATAGCGATGGTGAATCCCCATGCCGTAATCCCTATAATCTGATTACAGGCAGACTTATTATGTTCTACAAAGCGTGCTATCATTGTATCTATCCTCCCTTCCCATCCATTAATGATACGTTTACATGTCTCAGCTAACGAAGGATTTCAGCGTATCTATTACAGGTGCGGTGAAGATGGCGACCAGTATCGTGTATAGAGCGAAGGAGCCAATGGCTTCACTGAGATATATTTTTGAGTATTTATGCTTCAGCGAAACAATGATCAGTCCTCCCACGATAAGACATCCAAGGTGAAAGTATGGAAAATTACCCTTATCTGTGGTGATAAACTCCGCATAACTGAATGAAGCTGTGGCAAACACGACAAAGGCTGCTGTTAATAAGGTCTGTACTATGCGTTTCATGATGTCCCCTCTCCTTGATCTTTTTTTCAGGCTTTGTCTTTCTTATATGAAATAATCGTGCCAATTTATGACGCGCTAGGCATAATGCGCATAAGTGTTTGATTATTAAAAGAATAATATATTCTAAAAGGAGTGCTTCAGAAGAATCACAGGTTTTCAAAGGGGGGGTGATATTGAAAGAAATGTTTAGCGGGTTGAATGAAATATTAAATTTTATTCTCGTTCGAAGATGATGCCAAACTTTTCCAGCTTTCTCTCGAAGGTGGGGCGGGAGATACCGAGAAGTTCACATATTTCGCCCTTGTTTTTGTTTGTTTCCATGATTATTCTTCTGATGTGTATATCCTGTACCTCGTCGAGCGTCAGAAATCTTCCCGAGCTTGTGCGACCTCTCTTGCGCGCTGCTTCTCTTGTGTCTCTGTATGATGTGTCGTCTTCCATTTCAGGAAAATCTTCTATCCCCAGTGTCTGACCTTTTCCTATGACGGCGGCCCTCACCAGCAGATTTTCAAGCTCCCGTATATTTCCGGGCCACGCGTATTTGAGGAAGGAATCCATTACTTCATTAGAGATGCCGTTGATGTTTTTGTGAAGATCTTTGTTTATCTTGGTGAGAAGATAGTCTACCAGAGGGGGGATATCCTCCTTTCTCTCTCGCAGTGGCGGTATCCTGATAAATACGACATTGAGACGATAGAAGAGATCACTCCTGAATTTACCCTCCTTGACGAGGGTCTTCAGATCCCTGTTTGTTGCCGCAATAATCCTGGCATTGACTTTGACCCTGTCCTTTCCGCCGACCCTTTCAAATTCCATTTCCTGCAGCACCCTCAAAAGCTTGGCCTGAAGATTCAGAGACATTTCACTAATCTCGTCCAGAAATACGGTTCCATAACGGGCAAGCTCAAATTTCCCCAGTTTTCTGGAAATGGCCCCCGTAAAAGAACCCTTTTCATGACCGAAAAGTTCCGTTTCCAGGAGCGTTTCCACAATGGCGGAGCAGTTGACTGCAATGTATGGTTCGTCCGGTGATGTATTGTTATGGATTACTTTGGCGATTAATTCCTTGCCCGTGCCACTTTCACCCTGGATAAGGACCGTTGCTTTGCTTTGGGAAACGACGCCGATAGTTTTGAAGATCTCTCTCATATCCGTGCCGATGCCGATGATGTCGCCGACCTTGAAGTCAAGCAGGGGATTAGTGAGAAGTCCGGCAATCTTCTTTTTCATGTCGAGATGTTTTATCGCTTTCTTAATAGCTATATCGAGTTCGTCGACATTAACAGGTTTGTGTATATAATCGAAGGCGCCCCCCTTCATTGCCTTGATCGTTGTATCCATGTCATGGTGAGCCGTAATCATGATTACCTTGGCGCTTTCCTTTTCTTCCCGTATGTCTTCAAGGACGGTGAATCCGTCGATATCGGGGAGCCTGATATCAAGAATCACCACATCGGGCGATATTTCCACGTATCTATTTAAGCCATCTGTGCCGGTCATTGCCGTATGGACGGTGTAACCTTCCTCGGTAAGGTAAAGTTCAAGGGTTTCACAGATAGAACTGT
>JAUVXT010000166.1 GCA_030603465.1 Deltaproteobacteria bacterium | reverse complement strand
AATATTTAAAGATGATTATGTTATTTCGTTTTACCAAAGTTATGGTTATCATGACAGGCAGATACTTGTAACTGACTATTAATTTAATAATATTTTTAAGTTGTTAAGAGGTATTTACATGGATGAAGATCAAAAGATTATTGGCGAGATGGTATCGAGAGCACGAGCTGCGCAGGAACAGATCGCAAACTACACGCAGGAGCAGATAGACGATCTCTGCCTTTCGGTGGCGTGGCAGGTCTACAAGGATGACAACATTGAGGCCTGCGCGAGAATTGCAGTGGAAGAGACGGGCATGGGCGTATACGAAGACAAGATAAAGAAACACAAGGTCAAGATACTCGGCGTTTGCCGTGATGTAAAGCATGCCAAGACCGTCGGTGTCATAGAGCGGGATGAGGCCACCGGTATCACCAAGTATGCCAAGCCTGTCGGTGTTGTCGGCGCGTTAACGCCGGTTACAAATCCAACGGCAACACCTGGCAGTAATTGTGTGGGTATTTTAAAGGGTCGTAATGCGGTAATATTTGCGCCCCACCCTAAAGCGAAAAAATCGTGCAAGGTTGTAACCGGTTTCATGCGCGAGGGATTGAGAAAGGTGGGGGCGCCTCTAGATCTGGTCCAGTTTATAGAAGAACCCAGTATCCCCCGCAGCCAGGAATTGATGAGACAGGTGGATCTTGTAGTGGCCACGGGCGGTTCGGTAATGGTAAAGGCGGCATATTCGAGCGGCACGCCCTCCTATGGGGTTGGCGCCGGCAATCCCGTGATAATAGTTGCCGAGGATGCGGATATTTCTGATGCCGCGGAGAAGATAACGATAAGCAAGTCCTTTGACAACGCCACATCCTGCAGTTCGGACACCTCTCTCGTTATTCAGGAGGGTATTTATGGCGAGATGGTGTCGGAGCTTGTCAAACAGGGCGGTTATTTATGCAATGAGGAAGAGAAGGCAAAGATAGAGAAGTGGATGTGGATTCCCACAAAAGAACCTGGCAAGCTGGCACTGAATCTTGATGTTGTTGCGAAGTCATCCGGGAAGATAGCGAATGATGCGGGATTCGATGTCCCTGACGGCACGAAGATGTTGATGGTTGAGGCGGAGGATGCCGGTGTTGACCGGTTCAGTGGTGAGAAGATTTCCCCTGTACTGGCGCTGTGGAAGTATAGTACGATCAATGATGCTATGGATAAGGTAACGAAGATGCATGTATATTCCGGAATGGGTCATTCCTGTGGTCTCTATTCCTTCAATTCCGAGTATATAGACAAGGTTGCTTCCACATTAAAAGTCAGTCGCGTTATTGTTCGTCAGCCCCATGCTCCTTCGGCCGGGGGCAATTTTTGGAATGGGATGCCCTCTACCGTGACATTGTCCTGCGGTACATGGGGTGGGAACATCACAACAGAGAACATACACTGGAGACATTTTATCAATGTAACCTGGTTATCGGAGCCTGTGACTCCTTCCAAGCCTACCGATGAGTATATCTTCGGCAGTGTATGGGAAAAATATGGGAAATAGTTGAATCTGTAAGGATATATTCCGGGCAGATAGGGACAGGCTTCTGTGTCCCTGTTATATAATGGAAAGAAATGTTTGCATAATAACCATGCATGTCGTTGGAGAATATGTAATTTACGCACTTGAATATTTTCTTGCAATGGCTATTGGTTATCATGTAGACTTTCTGGAGAATCAGCCGATTCGATAGAAAGTCATCGAGCTGATTGCAAACGGCCTGGGGAAGTTTTTAATTATTAAACTTTTTAAAAAAAGGAGGTAAATCATGAGAAGGAGTTTTTGGTCTGTCTGTTTGATATTTGTCTTGGCAGTTGGTCTGGTTGTTTCAATGTCTTATTCGGCACAGGCCAAGACAGAGTGGAAGATGTGTCTGGGAGACGCTAAAGGCGGAACGCAGTGGGAATGCGGCCTTAGGTTCGCCGAGCTCATGAATGCTTATACCGGTGGGGACACAGTGATCCATCTCTTCCCCAATGGTCAGCTCGGATCCGAGCAGGAAACCGTTCAGAATTGCCGACTGGGAACGCTGGATTTCTCAGTTGTTGCCATCAACAATATCACTCCCTTCTCGAAAACAGTGGGATTGTTCACCCTTCCCTACCTGATCCTCAGTCTGGACGAGGCCGTCACGCTCACACAGGGTCCGATTGGTCAGAAACTTGTTGAGAATACCATTCGCGACGCAGGTGTTCGTATACTGAGTTGGGCATATTCAGGTTTCAGGGTACTGACCAATTCCAAACGGCCGGTGCGTACGCTTGAGGATTTAAAAGGACTGGTAATCCGTGTCCCGAAGAACGCCATCATGATTGCGAGTTATAAATCATGGGGCATCAATCCCACTCCCATGGCGTGGAATGAGACCTTCACGGCGCTGCAGCAGAAAGTTGTGGACGGGCAGGATAATCCCTACCTGACCAACTACGTCATGAAGTTCTACGAAGTACAGAAGTATGTCACCAATATCCGTTATATCTTTTCCTTACAGCCTCTCATTATCAGTGAAAAACTTTTCCAGAGCCAGAGCCCGGAAATGAAAAAACTGATTTTGAAAGCCGGAACGGATGCCACAGAGTACGCACGTCAATTCAACGCGCTCACGGTAAGCAAGGTTCAGAAACTCCTGACCGACAAAGGCATGGAGATAATGGATCCTGCCAATAATGAAAAAGAGTGGATTGATAAAGCGACCAAGGCAGTCTGGCCCAAATTCTACAAAGAAATAGGCGGCAAGGAGAAGATCACCGAAGCCCTCAAGGCTGTTGGACGTTAAACAGTCAAAAACAACCAAAAGTTGCGGGGGCCGTGCCCCCGCAACCCCAGGCCTCTTTGTAATATAAAAATAAATTATGTAACAGCAGTAGATTTATTGCCGATCTTATATATCGCATGCAGAATAGATATGTGATCCGGTATTGCCGTAACATAAGTCTACAGTTAGTGCGGAAGAAAGAGCGTGGAAACGCTTTTTTCAAATCCACCATACCAATGTTTTGATATTCTGTAAATGAGGTGGAGTGATGCAGGCAAAAAGGTTTGCTAAGAAATTCCTGGATAATTTTGAAAGTTATATATGCCAGATTTTGTTAAGCATTTTTATTACGTTGTTGTTTATTCAGATACTGTGTCGCGAAATATTCAACTACAGCCTCTCATGGGAGGAGGAACTGGCGCGTTTTGCCTTTATCTGGTTTGTCTTCTTCGGGGCAAGCTATGCGGCAAGGTTGTCTGCACATAATCGTGTCACCTTTCAATTCAGGTGGTTTTCAAAAACCACGGCAAACTATATCGAGGCATTCGCCGACGCTATCTGGGTCCTTTTCAATCTGGTAATCATCTACAAAAGCTCCATGCTCATAATATCAATGTTTGAATACCAGTATATTTCGCCGACGCTTGGCTGGTCCATGGCGTATGTTTATATGATTTTTCCTCTGGCATTTACAGCCATGACGATACGCATAATTCAGGTAAATTACCTGAAGCTCGTCAAACACGTGGATATAAGGGATCCCGACAGAATAGAAGCGGAGGTGGATTTGGCTATAGCCGATGATAGTGAATCGGGTGATTTAAACGAGGGGGACCGGCCATGAATGTTGTGACATTACTCTTCGGATCGTTCGCTATACTCCTTCTTATGGGAGCGCCTATAACGCTTGCCCTCGGCGTGGCTTCAATGTCCGCGTTGTATTTTCTGGGGAATGATCTGGTTTACCTGGTTCAGGTGGCGTATACGTCGGTCGATTCCTTCCCGCTAATGGCCCTGCCGGCATTTATACTGGCAGGCGCACTGATGGAGTATGCGGGTATTTCAAAACGTCTTGTTGCCCTAGCGGAAAGCCTGGCAGGCCCTGCAACGGGTGGATTGGCAAGCGCGACAGTGCTTGCATGCCTCTTTTTCGGCGCCATTTCAGGTTCAGGCCCGGCTACAACGGCTGCGGTGGGTATGCTGATGATTCCCGCAATGATAAGGAGAGGTTACGATAAGGGATATGCGTCTGCCATTACCGCCACCTCAGGAGGGCTCGGTGTGGTGATTCCACCCAGCATACCAATGGTGATTTATGGTGTTTCAGGCAATCAATCGATCACAAAGCTCTTCATTGCAGGATTTATACCGGGTGTTATCCTTGCTGCTGGCCTCATGACGGTAAACTATATACTTTGTCGCAAGAAAGGATATCGGGGAAGTGGACATGCCTGGTCAGGCCGGGCGGTTTTAAAGGCTTTAAAAAATGGCATCTGGTCGATCCTGGCTCCCTTTATAATCCTGGGAGGGATTTATTCGGGATTCTTTACACCCACGGAGGCGGCGGTGGTGGCAATCTTCTACACCCTCTTTGTCGGTGTTTTTATCCATAAAGAGCTGCGGTGGAACGGTTGTGCAAGATCTCTCGAGGCATGCACATGGCTGACAGGCCGCGTGCTCCTCATCATGTTCACCGCTCGCGCCTTCGGACGGCTTCTTGTCCAGTACCGGATTCCTGAAATTATAGCCAACGCCCTGCTTGCGCTGACCAGTGATGTGTTCATAATCTGGGCGCTGATCATTGCCTTTCTAATCTTTGTTGGAATGTTTATGGAGACGCTGGCCACGATTATGATACTGACACCTGTTCTGCTCCCTGTCATGATGAAATTAGGTGTCGATCCCATTCACTTCGGAATTGTGCTGGTATGCTGCTGCGAGATCGGATTCGCGACACCTCCCCTTGGAGAGAATATGTTTATATCATCGGGAATTGCAAACACCACCTTGGAGGATGTTTCTGTAAAAGCGATACCCTTTGCCGCTGTATCGATTGCAGCAGTGTTTTTAATCGCCTTTGTCCCAGGGATATCACTCTGGCTTCCAAGGCTTTTTGGTTACTGAGACTGGGAATGTGAAACTTCGACGTTTCGAGACCTTGAAAAACAATGCCTTCAAGGGAAAAGACGGGACAGGGGGTGCATTGTCTGTTGTAACAGTATTTACATGAAACACACTACCTGGCAAGTGACTTGCGGTGATTTAGAGATGTGCACTATTACGGGTCAATTTTTGTTAAAGGGAGGTTTTTTAGATGAGCACAAAGGAAGATTTGATTAATTACGATGCCGATGAAATGATCAAAAAGGATATTGATTGTTTATGGCATCATCTGACACAGCATAAGGTCTTCGACGATAAGGAACCCATGGTCATCGTCGAAGGAAATGGGTTACTCTTGAAGGACATCAGGGGGCGTGAATATCTGGACGCCGTGTCAGGAGGGGTGTGGTGTGTAAATGTGGGATACGGTAGGGATAGCATCGCCGAGGTCATATACGAACAGTTGAAAAAGATGCCCTATTATGCGGGAACGGCTGGGAATATTCCCACGATCCAGTTCGCACACAAGTTACTTTCGCTGCTCCCGAGGCTGGACAAGGTATATTTTTCAAATAGCGGGTCAGAAGCCAATGAGAAGGCCTACAAGATGATAAGGCAAGGGTTTCGATTGAAATACCCGGATAAGAACAAGTTCAAGATCCTCTACCGGGATCGCGATTATCACGGAACGACGATCGCTGCGCTCAGTTCATCTGGGCAGAAAGAACGTAAAGAGGGATTCGGCCCCTTTGTGGACGGTTTCATCGAATTTCCCCATGCCTGCTGTTACCGTTGTGCCTTCAACAAGACCTATCCCGGTTGCGATATCGAGTGCGCCCGAGTAGTGGAAGAAATCATAGAGCAAGAGGGCCCCGACACGGTGGGGGGTCTTATTGTGGAACCTATTACGGCGGGAGGGGGTATTATCCCTCCGGTTAAGGAATACTATCCGATTATGCAGGAGATTTGCAGGAAATATGCGGTGCTCCTGATTATGGATGAAGTGGTAAACGGTTTCGGCAGAACGGGAAAGATGTTCGGACACCAGCATTACGATGTCGATC
>JAUVXT010000121.1 GCA_030603465.1 Deltaproteobacteria bacterium | reverse complement strand
CAGTACCATCTGCCGGGGCTTCCGGACCGGCACGGATTACTCTGATCGCTTGAAATATCTCGCAAAAGCGCGAAGTCGCTAAGGTTCCCCCTTTTTTATCCTTTGCCGTATTTGCGACTTTCGTGAGAATTTCGGAGAGTATGATTCAAATCATATAACTCTCATCACCGGTAATTCATACACCACAAATCCCTTACCGCCAAGCTTACTGTAAAGACTTTTCACCGCACTGAAGATATCATCTTCCACATTATTTTCAACCGCCACGGCAATGGCACAATTATAGCCTGGCCAGACGGCGTCGTCAAGCTTGGGATCGGACTTCTTGCCTTTACCGAGAACCCTGTCCCATTTTGTGTAACCGGTCACACAGCAGGTAGCAAGCATTTCCATTACATCCTCATCAAAATCGACGTCATAAATCATCAAAAACAGCTTCATGATACTCTCTCTTCTTTTCGTTTTTCAAACATATAATAAACAACAGGAATCAGAATTAATGTAACCAGGGTAGATACTAAAAGCCCCGATATAATGGTTATCCCCAATGCGTTCCAGACCTCTGCGCCGACACTTCTCGTAAGAGCCATGGGCAGCATCGCGAAAATCGTGGTCAGTGTGGTCATGAGGATGGGCCTCAATCTATTCCTGCCGGCATGGGTAACCGCTCCAAAAAGAGGTTCCCCTCTTTTCTGAAGGAGATGCGTATAATCGAGAAGGACAATGGCATTTTTAACCACTATTCCCTCCAGCATAATAATTCCCATAAAGGTCATTATATCAAGAGAAAATCCCCCAAAGTAAAAAGCATAAAAAACACCACTTGCCGCGAAGGGAACAGAAAACATGATTATAAGCGGATCTCTCAGGTTGCCGTAAAGAGACGCCAGAACCATGTAAACGAGAACCATGCCAAGGACAAGAAGCAGGGTAAGGTCGCGAAACGCTTTCTGCTGTTCTTCTACATCGGCCCCGAAACTGACGGATATACCCTCGGGAATCCCTGTTTTCTTGAGTTCGTTTTTAATATCCTCCGTCACATCACCCAGGGGACGTTCAAAAATATCTGCTTCCACCTTGATAATCCTTTGCCGATTTTTTCTTTGTATCTCGATGGGTCCTTCACCATTTATTATTTGTGCCACATTTTTTAATTTTATCATTCTTCCATCAGGTGTGAAAATGGGAATTTCCGGCAGTGTTTTTAATCTGTCTTTGTCCTCCTTCCGGAACCGCGTAAATATATCAAAGTTATCGCCTGCATCACGAAACTGTGTCGCTTCCACACCATAAAAGCAGTTACGAAGTGTTCCGGCTATGATGGCTATATTTAACCCGAGTGAGGAGGCCTTGGCCCTGTCAACCTTTACCCAGAGCTCGGGACGCGGGTCTTTATGACTGATTGCCACATCCCTCAAACCGGGGATCTTTCCCATAACCCTTTCCAGTTTTTGGGCAAATGCAAAATTCGCATCTAGATCCGAACCTTGTATCTCCACAGAAACGGGTTTGCCTGCACCCATCATAAGCGATTTGATGGGACTGGTCGCGGTAACCTGAAGCCTGCTGATTCCCGGTATTTTCTCTATTCTTTCTCTCAATATATTGGCAATCTCCCTGGCGCTTCTATCCCGCTTGTCCATATCCACAAGTTTAAAGCCTATCTCACCCACATTTGGCCCCTCATCGAAACCGAGCACCACACCTGTTCCTTCCTCAGTCGCACCATCAAAGGCATACGAATGTCTGTACTCTTCAGGCTTTACAACCTCATCCATTATTTGTATTATCTGTTCAATAGCCCGGTTGGTTTCCTCTATGCGGGTTCCTTCCTGAAGTCGAAAATTTATCCTTACATCACCGGAATCCGGTTCAGGAACAAACGCAGTCGAGAGAAATGGAATCAGGGAAAGACTACTTGCAAATATAACCACAGCAAGGAAAACAACCGTCTTTATGTGTCTCAGTGACCAGCCAAGAAGACGGTTGTATTCACCTTCTATAATCTCAAACCACTTTTCGCTTCGAGCATAAAACCTGCCGATAAAACCCTTTCTTTTCTTTAAGGTTTCAGGTGTTGATGTGATCCACTGAGAGGATAGCATGGGAGTCATGGAAAGGGCGGTAAAGAGAGACGCGAGAAGCGTTATTGAAACGACAAAAGAAAACTGTTTGAACATAATACCGGTAAAACCGCTAACAAATACCAGCGGGACAAAGACCACTACTATGGTCATGGTGGATGCGGTAACGGCCATACCCATCTCATTGGCGCCATAAATAGCGCTGGGTTTCACTCTTCCTCCGTGTTCTACATGCCGGACAATATTTTCCAAGACAACAATACCATTGTCCACGACCATGCCTGAAGCGATAATTAAAGACAGAAGTGAGATTGTGTTGATTGTGTATCCGAAGGTGTAGAGGAAGATAAAGGAGATAATTAAGGAAAAAGGAATGGTAAGCGATACAATAATAGCGGTTCGGAATCTCCTTAAAAATACAATTGTAACAAGTACAACAAAAAATATGCCCCACAAAAGTGTATTACGGAGATTTTTGATTGCCAGAAGGATATATTCGGCCGTATCAAAAGGAATTCCTATTTTGACATCGGACGGAAGTATCTTTTGAATCTCTGTCAATCTTTCTTTTACCCCGTGAACTACCGCAACTGTGTTTTTCCCTGTCTGTTTTTGAATCAAAAGCAGTATTGACTTTTTACCATCTGCCCACGCGTTAAGCTCCTTCGGTTGATAGGCATCCCGCACATCCGCCACATCGCGTAGATATACAGGTCGCTGATTAAAATATCCTATGGTGGTATCCCGTATTTCTTCGATCGTTTTATAGCGTGCGGGCACGCGGATAAAATAGTCTTTGTACCCCGTTTTGATGCTCCCTGCCGGAATGTTGAGGTTTTCCATGGCAAGGACCTGATTGACCTGTTGCATGGATAGATGGAAACCCTCTATTTTTTTCATATCGAAGCATACATTAATACGTCGTCTCAACCCGCCATAAGCTACAATCGCCCCCACACCGGGAACCCGCTTCAATTCATCAGAAATCTTTTTATCCACAAGGTGATAAAGCCTCGGCCAGGTCTTTTCCCCCGTTATGGTTACAGCCATAATCGGCATTGTGGAGCTGCTGAATTTAAAAAGCATGGGAGGATCCGCATCACCCGGAAGATCCCGTTTGGTAAGCTCCAGTTTGTCCCGTATATCGTTGGTAGCCACATTTAAATTTGTGCCCCAGTCAAATTTACAGGAAACAACAGACAGGTTGTCCAGCGACTTGGAAGTAAGGGTATCCAGATTGTTTACAGAATTGACCTGGTTCTCAATGACATCAGTTACTTCTGACTCCACATCGGAAGCGCTGGCGCCGGGCCAGACGGTAAGGATGGAAACTACAGGAGGTTCAATATCCGGAAGGAGGTCGATATTTAGTTTGGTAACAGAAACCACTCCGAGGAGAATAATTGCACAGAAGAGCATCAGGGCGGCAACGGGTTGTTTAACCGAAAATTCAGGAAGTCTCATTTACGAAGCTCCTCCTGTCACCCGATTTACCACAACGACGGAAACACCATCTTTCAGTCTGTTCTGCCCTTTTACTACCACCTTTTCACCTTCTGTAAGTCCATTAGTTACCTCCACATAATTTCCCTGGGTAAAACCGGTCTCTACATTTTTCAGAACCGCTTTATCCTTCTGCACAACATACACATAATAATTTCCGGTCCCCGGAAGCCTGTTGAGGGCATCCCTGTTAACGACAAGGGTGCTTTTCCCCCCGAGATAAAGCCTGACATGAGCAAACATGCCGGAGCGGAGGAGTTTATCTTTATTGGGAACAAAGATTTCAATCTCTCCAGTTCTGGTTGCCGGATCGAGAGTTGGGTTTATAACGGATATAATTCCCTTAAAGACCCTGTCGGGGAAGGCATCAACTGTAATTTCGCATTCCATGCCCCTCCTGACGTGTGGAAAGTCCTTTTCCGTAACTGTGGTAAAAATCTTCACCTCTTTTTCCGAAGAAATTCTAATGATGGGCTGGGCAACAGAAGACATGGCACCTCTATCCACATAACGGGCGGATACACATCCACTGATCGGGGCATAAATCCTGTGATTCTTGTACAAGATTTTAAGCTGCTGCAGTACAGCTTCCGACCTTCTTACCTGTGCTTTTGCGGCTTTTCTCCGGGATTTTATGTGATCCAGCTTCTGCCTTGCCAGGGCCTTTTCTCTGTAAAGATTTTCAAGACGGATACAGTCTTTTTCTATGACGTCCAGATTTGTCTTTGCCAGTTCAAGCGCTGCTTCGGCTTCTTCAATTTGCGCCTTTATCATCTTATTTTCAAGGGTTGCAATAAGAGCGCCCTTTTTTATGAAATCTCCCCTCTCTACCGGAAGTCTTTCAATTATTTTACCAGGCACCTTGGGGTATACATTGACCTCCAGCATCGGCTTGATATCTCCTGTCTTCTCCAGGATATGCTGCATATTAATGATCTTTGACCCGGCAACCTGAACGGAAATCTTTTCTATCTTTTCAACTTCTGCCTCCTTCTGGCTTATGAATCGCACGTAATTAAAACCAATAAATCCCGTAAAAATCAGGATGAACACAATAGCAATAACGATGCCCTTCTTACCTTTTTTTCCGATTTTGTTTTCCATGAATAATATTTTCTCCCTGTCTGGATTAATTCTTCACCGCCAAATTGTTACCAGTGTCTCTTCCCACCGCTCTTTCCAGTTCTGCCTCGGAAATCATATATCCGTACAATGCCCGTAATAGTTGGTTTCCGCCTGTGAAAGGAATGTCCTGGCATCCAAGACTTCCGTAGAGGTTGTTATCTGCTGCTGGTACTGTAAATTCGTAATGCGGTAGTTTTCTTTTGCCTGTCCGCGAGACTCCTCAGCCGTGCGGATATTTTTCCCTGAAACCTGTAAATTTAAAAAGGCATCCTTTACCTCAAGCCCGATACTGTCTTTGGCGCCTTTCAATTTTTCAGCAAGGGCCTTTTTTTCGTGCAGATATTTTTTTACATCCGCTTTTGTCTTGCCCCACTCAAAAAATTTCCATCTTGCCTGCACTGTGGCGCTTGCATTGTACCTGTTTCCATAGTCATTATTATCGGCCCCGGGATTGTCGCCTTTTTGCTCGTAATTTCCAACCAGGGATACTTCCGGGTAATATGAACTCTTTGCAAGCCGGACAGCATTATCCGCATTCTGCAATGCAATTTGAAGGGCGTGCAGTTCAGGCCTGCTCCGTACAGCCTCGCCGGTCAGGTCTTTGAGATCATAGGATAGAGGAGTAATATGAGAGATATCCTCGACCTCAGTTTTTTTATTGAGATCGAGTCTAAGCAGCGCATTGAGAGATGATACCGCCATATCAACTTTCGTTTCAACTCTTGCTCTGTCCTGAACGGCATTGGCCAGGGCTACCTTTGACTTCAGGAGGTCATTGTGAGGTATCATCCCCTGATCATAAAAATGCTGCGCATCTCTTACATGCGATTCGAGGTTTTTTACCGCTTCGTCAGCCACTGTAAAGAACTTCTTTGCCAAAAGAATATTAAAGTAAGCAACCTTTACCTGTCTGGTCACATCCAGGATCGCCCGCTTTTTTTCCATCCCCCTCAAGTCTACTCCGAGCTTTGCCATCTCATGTATGGTGGACAGGGCAAAACCGGTAAAAATAGGCTGAACCAGGCTCACATCCCAGTGATAATTATCCTTGTTTCCCATAGGAATCTCATTGCCGCTAAAAACGGTATAAGGTTTTTCCTTGAGATTGGTATAGGAATAGGAAGCGGAAGCTTTGGGAAAGAAGTTGGCTTTTGCACTATTTTTTTCTTCAACAGCCGCTTTCTGTTTTTCTATGGCCTCTCTTATCAGAGTATTATTGGCAAGAGCTGTCTTGATAGCTTTATCCAAAGTTAACGTTAGTTCCCGCTGTGCCATACCACTGGCCGCATTGCTTTCTGCAAGAGCAAGGGGGGACAGCAGAAGAAACGTTACCCATACGGTAAATATAATTTTCGTAAATCTATTCACGGCTGTATTCTCCTCAGGCAATTCTCACGTTGTTAAAGAATATCCCCATTATCGTCTCCGCTGCTTCACCGGTTATCCGATAATATCTTTTACCAGGGGAAGCATAAGACCCAGTGCGCGGCGCCCTTCTTCTATGGTTTCTTCAGCGCGATTGAATTCCAGCAGTCCGATATGGGCCAGGCGTGGTGAAATCAGTATGTCGGGTGGATCCCCTGCCATCCTTTGCCGGGTTATTCGGTCCTGCATAATATTTACAGAGGTTGCCATAACATCGAAAAGGGACGGTCCTTTGTCGGCACGATCCGGACCGAAGTGGTTGAGTATCAGTGATCTGCCCCGCTTCACTGTATTATCTAAATAGGCGGTTAACTGCTCCCGCAATTCATGTCCCTCAATTTTTTCTTTTTTAGAAACTTTTTGAACATCTTTCACCGGCTGTTTTTTTTCGCCCATAATGTCTGAATTCAGATTGACAGCAATAACAATATCCGCACCCATGGCCCTGCAGAGGGACACCGGTACCGGATTTACCAGACCGCCATCCACGAACCAGCGTTCTCCCTGTTTAAAAGGGGTAAATATTCCAGGCAGGGCTATGCTTGCCCGAATTGCATCTATCAGGGAACCTTCCTGTAACCATACTTCCCGGCCTGATGACATATCTGTAGCTACGGCGGCAAATGGCAATGAAAGATCCTCGATATTGGGATCAGACAGATTCTTTCTGAAAAAAGTCGTAATTCTGTCTCCCTCGATAAGACCGGAACGGGGCAGGGTTACATCCATGAAACCAAGGATGTCGGACCAGGCAAGCTCACGCACCCATTCATCCAGTTTGTCAAGTGCGCCTGCCGCCAGAGCGCCACCGACAATTGACCCTATGGATGTTCCACATACCATGTCTATATCAATCCCCTCTTCCCGTAAGCCGTGAATCACGCCGATATGAGACCAGCCACGGGCTGAACCGCTACCAAGAGCAAGGCCAATCTTTCTTGTTTTAATCATTCTATCCCTCCCCACTAAAGATTTCCGGACGCTTCGGCCGCCCGTTTTTTAAAGTCTTTAATTGCACGCTCACAAAGCCCGTTCCCAAGTACTTGCAGGGTCTTGTTAATTATGAAGTTTTTGTGAGTCATCACCGCGGAAAATGTTACCAATGTTTCTTCCTTACTCTCCTTGAATATCCAATGGCCCGATAATTCTCTGAACGGACCGTTGTCCTGTATGAAATGAATAAATTTGTCTTTTTTGAACTGAACAGCAAGCGCATTCCCTGCTGCTTGCGGCGGGGTTAGCGAACGAATAAAAATAAAAAATTTCCTTAACAGTCGGAGATTCCCCGCAACTTGTTGCGGGGAGCTTCAATTGAGC
>JAUVXT010000095.1 GCA_030603465.1 Deltaproteobacteria bacterium | reverse complement strand
TCCCTTACAGCTTTTTTAAAAGGAGATATATCAAAGAATCACCGTTCAGGGTAACCTATGTCCTGACACTAAAATGAGCGTTAAAAGTAACCTATGTCATGACACTTTTGGGTAACCTATGTCCTGACATTTGGCATCTTATGACGAGGAATAGTTTGAGTGTGTTGTGCGGAATCTAAATCCTTTTCAGTAATTGCTTCGTGAATTCCTTCTATAGCGCACGAGGAAGCAACAGATATTATAAGCCCTTTTCGGCGCTTTATGAGATCTTTAAGATATGGATTTGTTTTGTTTAAATGGTTTTTTGACATAGTAGTAATATACTATAAAATGATTATTAAATCACCATAAAAATAAATTGAAGCTCCCCGCAACTTGTTGCGGGG
Source organism: Deltaproteobacteria bacterium (assembly GCA_030603465.1). Lineage (GTDB taxonomy): Bacteria > Desulfobacterota > Syntrophia > Syntrophales > UBA2210 > JAFGPZ01. The sequence goes on along the minus strand of JAUVXT010000095.1, from coordinate 9,028 downwards.
AGCTTCAGTGCCAGATTTGAAGGAAGTGTTTCGATAATTCTGAGAATTCCGGTGATCCGGAATTACCTTTATCGGTCATGGCACGCTTATGATGACGTTTGGTGGAAAAGTCATTCATGTAGTTCCCTATAGCAAATTAGACGGTGGATTTGGGGTATGCGTATATAGACACTCTTTTCTTTTTGTGATACTTAAATCACAGTTTCGGTGTTTGGTTAATGGCAGGGACAGTAAACATTTAAAGGGAACAATTCGGTTATGAAGTCAATTAAAAGCATAGGAATCATAGCAAACAGCTCCAAACAGAATGCGGTGGAACAGGCAGAGGTCTTGAGAGACTGGCTTTCGGATCGGGGGGTGAAAGTATTCCTTGAAACGGAACTTAACGGGGATGGGTCTGAAACAAGGGAATTTGCCTCTGTAATAGATATGGTTGTCGTCTTTGGCGGGGACGGAACCCTCCTCGTGGCCGCGCGCCTCGTGAAAGAATATGATGTGCCGATTGTGGGTATAAACCTGGGCGGATTTGGATTCATGACGGTTGTTAATCTGAATGAAATGTTCCATGTCATGGAGATTATTCTCAGGGGAGAATATAAAACTTCCAGGAGAATGATGCTTGACGCGTTTGTAGAGGGAAAAATTTATTCCGTTTTAAATGACATTGTGATCAGCCGGGGCGGCCTCTCCAGGATGGTAAATCTGGAAACCGTTGTTGATGACAAATACCTGGCTACTTTTAAGGCGGATGGACTTATTATATCAACCCCGACGGGTTCAACCGCCTATTCACTTTCTACGGGAGGTCCTATCGTTTTCCCCGAGCTTAATTCAATTATCATTAATCCTATATGTCCTCACACCTTGACAAACAGGCCCATTATGCTCCCGCCCGAGTCGACCATAAAGGTTGCCCTGATGGATGAAGAAGAGGGGGTCAAAGTGGCAATGGACGGGCAAATTTCGAGCATTCTGAAATCGGGAGAGGCGGTAACTGTAAGAAAATCTGAATATTATATTGATATCGTTGATTCCCCCCGGCGCGGTTATCTGGAAGTGTTACGGACAAAGCTGGGGTGGGGAGGATTGCCTTAAAAGGGTAAAATGCTGGAAGAACTGAGAATCAGGAATCTCGCAATTATCGATGAATTGAAGGCCTCTTTTACCGGTGGACTCAACGTAATGTCGGGAGAGACGGGCGCGGGGAAATCCATTATTATCGGGGCCGTCAGCCTTTTGCTGGGAGACAGGGCATCGGGTGATTTGATAAGATCTTCCGCGGATTCGGCCGATGTGGAGGCGCTTTTCGATATTAGCGGAAAAGGGGAGATAAGGGAAAAACTCGAGCGCATGGGTTTTTATGAAGGCGATGAACTTATCATAAAACGCGTTGTGTCGAGAGCGGGAAAAAATAAGATTTACATAAACGGAAATCTGGCAACGTTGGGAATGCTCACCTCTTTGAGTGAATACCTGGTTAATATATGCGGTCAGCATGAGCATCAGGTTATTCTGAAATCGGACAATCATATAGATATCCTCGATGAATTCGGGGAGTTGCAGTTCGCGTGTAACGAGATTACCGGACTTTATAATGAATGTCTGGCGCTGAAAAAGAGACTCGACAAACTTGAATCCAAAAATAGAGAGAAACGTGAGCGAGAAGAGTTGCTCAAATTTCAGTTGAGGGAAATAGAAGAGATCGGACCACAGATCGGTGAGGACCAATCTCTGCTTGATGAAAAGAAGATTCTTGTCAATGCGAAAAAGTTGAGGGAATACGCGGACGAATCCCATAATATCCTTTATGTTAAGGAGGGCTCCATACTGGAGGAATTCGACCGCGTTATAAACTGCGTGAAAAATATAAAGGAGATTGATCCCGCGTTAAAGGTTTCGAAAGAGGAACTTGATTCCATATATTATAATCTGGAGGAGACCGCTTTTTCCTTAAGGGATTACGCGAAGGAACTCTCCTTTGATCAGGCAAGACTCGAGGAAATTGAAGACAGGGTGGAACTTCTGGGAAGCCTCAAGCGAAAGTACGGCGGATCAATTGAAAGTGTATTGAGGGAAAAGGAAAAAATAGAGAACGGGTTGAAGGGAATATCGTCGCTGGAGGAAGAAGTTTCACAGGTGTCGCGAGAGATCTCATTGAAAAAGGATGTGTTGCTGCAAAAGTCTCGCGCGCTATCTCTGGAAAGACTAAAGGCCGCTAAAAGGCTGAAGGGCGATATAGAAAGAGAAATTCATTCCATGAGAATGGAAAACACGGCATTCGAAGTGAGGTTTTTTGATCCACCGACGGGCGAAGACGGGAATCCGGCCGTGCATTCAAGGGGGATGGATGTGGTGGAATTCTATCTTTCAACAAATGTGGGAGAGGAACTGAAACCCTTGAATCGCATAGCCTCCGGAGGCGAGCTTTCCAGAATAGTGCTCGCAATGAAGAAAGTTCTTGCCGGAACGGGATCTGTAGGCACCGTTATATTCGATGAGGTGGACAGCGGAATAGGCGGGGCTGTCGCGGAGGTGATAGGGAGTAAATTGAGGGATGTCGCTAAAAATCACCAGGTAATGTGCATAACCCATTTGCCCCAGATCGCATGTTTTGGTGATACACATTTTCTGGTTTCAAAGACGATTGAGGGGGAGCGAACCAATACACAGGTAAAGGTCCTGGATAGGCCTCAACGTCTCGATGAGATTACCAGGATGCTGGGAGGGCTGGACATAACCGAGAAAACGAGGGAACATGCCCTGGAAATGTTGAATGCCGCGATTAAACAATAGGATTTGAGATGTTAAGAAAAGCTAAAGTTGTCGATATTAAAGAAATACACAGGATCATAAACGAATCTGCAATGAAAGGTGAGATGCTGCCCCGGTCTTTAATGAATCTATACAGTGATGTGAGAGACTTCTTTGTTTTTCTCGATGGAGAGAATGGCCCCATAGTCGGTATCAGTGCCATTCATGTCTTCTGGGAAAATCTTGCGGAAGTGAGGTCTCTATATGTGAAGGAGGAATACAGGAGGAAGGGGATTGCAGGAAAACTGGTGGACGCATGCATATCCGAGGCTATAACCCTCGATCTCTTCAGAATATTTGCGCTCACATATCAAAAGGGGGTTTTTCGAAAATTAGGTTTTGAGGAGATCGAAAGAGAGGCGCTTCCCGAGAAGATATGGTCCGACTGTTTAAAGTGCCCCAAGTATCCCGATTACTGCGATGAAACCGCCATGATTATGGAGTTGTAATCTGAGGCGCAGATAGTTGAAAAGAACAGTGAGCGAAGGCGAACGGATATAAATGAATTCTTCCTTAACTTTCTAAGAATCATCGTGGATATCCACGATGATTCTTTAAATCGCTATCCTTCCGCTTCGCCGGGATTTATTCTAACGCTCAAAGATATTTATGCTCGCATAACCTTGTCGCGAAATATCCGTAATTTTTAACATCTGAATTATAGAGGCATAAAGAAAATGAAAAACATGAAGGGCGCCATTTTTTTTATATCCTTTCTTATCCTTGTCTTTTTGACGGGATGCGCCACAAAACCCTATGAAAGAATCTCAACTCCGCTCGTTTCCGTTAAAACATCGAAATGTCCATTTCTTGCAGATGATCTGAGCGCGGAACATCATCTGGAGCTTGCCGTTATCAGGAGCCTCAAGTATTATGAAAGATTACCGGAGACTACCGTTTATCGTTTTGGGAAGGATAGATACTCTGTAAGGGAAATGAAGGAATCGCTTCTTGAATTTTTAGAGATACTGGCAACATCTGACTCTGATGAGGAGAGAGATAAGAGGATAAAAAAGACATTTAATGTATATAAATCGATTGGACGGGGAGATGAGGGAAAAGTTTTCTTTACCGGCTATTATGAACCTGTTCTCAACGGGTCACTGAAGAAGAATTCGCGTTACAGGTATCCCATTTACAGGATTCCCGACGATCATATCACAATAAACCTGGGAAATTTCAGGGAAAAATACAAAGGTGATAAAATAATAGCCCGGATAGAAAAGGGCGAAATCGTTCCCTATTACACTCGCGAGGATATAGATGTCAGAGATCGTCTGAAAGACAGGGGATTGGAAATTGCCTGGGTCGACGATCTCATAGATCTTTTCTTTTTGCACATACAGGGTTCCGGGATGATAAGACTGCCCGATGGCGTTTCCATACAGGTGAGCTATGCCCACAAAAACGGACATCGGTACAGCAGTATAGGAAGATTACTCGTAGATAGGGGAAAGATGTCCCTCGATGAAACATCTCTTGAAAGCATCAAAAACTATCTCAGAAAACATCCCGAAGAGATGATGGATATACTGACCCATAATAAGAGTTATGTTTTTTTCCGCATAGTCGATAAAGGCCCGGTGGGAAGTTTGAATGTGCCTGTCACGTCCCGGAGATCCATTGCTACCGATTCATCCCTGTTTCCCAAGGGCGCCCTGGCATTTATAAAAACGAAAAAACCGATTATTGATGAAGATGGCACAATCAAGAGGTGGATTTCCTTTTCACGTTTCGTGCTCAACCAGGATACAGGCGGAGCAATCAAAGGTCCGGGCAGGGTAGATCTTTTTTGTGGAAGAGGGAAAGAAGCCGAGATTATGGCAGGCAATCTAAAGAAGGCAGGTGAACTATACTTTCTGGTAAAGAAAAAGGAGTGAAGGGTTCTTATTGCGGGAGCTGTGTTAGATTTCACACTGCCGATGTGAACTGAACAGCGAGCGCATTCCCAGCAGCTTGCTGCGGGGATCTTTAATCCCTTTTTTATCTTAAATTATTTACATATAGTGTAATTTTTTGATTATTTTGCTTGATTGTTGATTTTTATTGTGTTATTTTTTCTATGAATCATAATCAAGTCTTGGATAATGTAGTAATGTTCGATGGTTAGGCTGTTTTGGTGGTGGTAGTTGGGAAAGGCTAATATATTTTAAAGAGTTAAAAATATTAAATTAGGGGGTATTCAACATGACGAAAGCAGAATTAGTGGCAGTAATGGCAGCAGATTCCGATATTACAAAGGTGGCCGCAGGCAAGGCGTTGGATTCATTTGTAAGCAATGTGGTGGGTGAACTTAAGAAAAATGGCAGACTTGGTCTGGTGGGGTTCGGAACGTTTTCAGTCGTAAAGAGAAATGCCAGAACGGGGAGGAATCCACAGACAGGGGCAAAGATAGAGATTAAAGCGAAAAAAGTTGTTAAGTTTAAGGCGGGGAAGGGGCTTACCGAGCAGTTTTAATCGTAAATAGAGAAAACAAAAACCCCTGATTCCCGAAAAATCAGGGGTTTTTTTATGTGCAGTCGTGCCGATTAGTGAAACATCTTTTAAAGCCCTCAAGATGTACTGCTTATGGATATGGATATTTATACCCGATAACATTATGGGATTGAAATTGCCTGACCAGGGTCTTTTTATGCTATTTGACATAGCATAAATTATTTTGTTATATCATCAAGCATCTATGTAAAGCGGAGCGTGATTTTTCCCGAATCTTGGTGTAAAAAACTATAAATCGAAGGAAAATGTTCGAGGATAACTGTAGCCCGTTGAACTGAACAGCGAGCGCGTTCCCCGTTGCCTGCGGCGGGGAGCTTCAATGTCCATAGGTAATAACTAATTAGAGGTAATAGTGTGGTAAAAAAACGAATCTTAAGCGGTATGCGTCCGACGGGGAAACTTCACCTGGGGAATCTCCATGGCGCTCTTAACAACTGGGTGGAACTTCAGAATGAAGGAGGCTACGAGTGTTTCTATTTTGTTGCTGACTGGCATGCATTGACAAGCGATTATAAAGATACGGGTCTTATGGGTGAATATGTTATAGATATGGTCATTGACTGGCTCAGCGTCGGTCTTGACCCGTCAAAGAGCACGTTATTCGTTCAATCCAGAGTAAAGGAACACGCGGAACTATTTCTCATCCTTTCTATGATAACCCCTCTCCCTTGGCTTGAAAGAAATCCGACATATAAAGAACTTCAGACAGAAATAGGCGATAAGGATCTGTCAACTTTCGGATTTTTGGGATATCCCGTTCTTCAGGCTGCCGATATAATTATGTATAAGGCCTACGGTGTGCCTGTTGGTGTGGATCAGCTTCCCCATGTCGAACTGACGCGTGAAATTGCCAGGAGGTTTAATTACTTTTATGATGAAGTTTTTCCCGTTCCCGAACCTCTATTGACAGAAGTTCCAAAGCTGCTCGGTATTGATGGAAGAAAGATGAGCAAATCATATAACAATTCGATATATCTGAGAGATAGAGATGATGTTTTGAGGGAGAAGGTTGGCTCCATGTTCACCGATCCCCAGAGGATGAGGAAGAGTGATTCGGGAAGACCGGAGATTTGCAATGCCTTTGCCTTTCACAAAATTTATTCACCATCTGATGAAGTCGATGAAATCGAAGAAGGGTGCAGAAATGCAATTATCGGCTGTGTCGAGTGTAAAAAGCGTCTTGCCGGTGCAATTTTAAAGGGTATGGAGCCGATCCACGAACGCCAGGACTATTATTTAAATAACCTGGAAAAAGTAAAAGAGTTTATAGAAGATGGAATATCCAGGGCCACTGAGATAGCAAGACTTACCATGGATGAAGTAAGAGAAGTCGTGAAGATCTGATTATGTCTTATAAATTCAGGCTGGACATTTTTGAAGGTCCTCTGGATCTTCTGTTATATCTGATTAAAAAGAATGAAATAGACATTTACAATATCCCTATTGCAATCATAACGGAACAATACCTGGAATACATAGAGGCAATGAAATCGCTGAATCTCAACCTTGCCGGGGAGTATCTGGTTCTGGCAGCCACACTGATTCACATAAAATCAAGAATGCTCCTTCCTGTTCATGATGAAGATGAAATAGAAGATGAAGAAGATCCCCGTGAAGAACTTGTGCGGCAATTGCTTGAGTATAAGACCTTCAAAGAAGCGGCGTTAAATCTTGATAAAATGACACTGCTCGGTCGGGATATCTTCAACAGGGAATTCAGTGATGAGGACGAAGATGAAGAGGCCGAGAGGCCGGTAAGGGAAATAGGCATATTTGAGCTTGTTGAGGCCTTCAGGAAAATGGTTGCCCAATCGGCTGCAACCGAACTCATGGAGATAGACGTTGAAAAGATCTCCCTTTCCGAAAGAATAAACGAGATTATTGACGAGCTCAACGAGAAAAAGACGCTCACCTTTACCGATCTCGTAGGAGAGCTGCATAATAAAATGAGATTGATATACACTTTCCTTGCCATTCTGGAACTTATGAAGCTGAGGATAATCAAGGCATATCAGACCGTGTCTTACGGAACGATTAGAATACGTCTTGCCGTGGAGAATTAGATGGATAACTTAAAGGCCGTTGTGGAGGCCCTCATCTTTGTTTCAGAAATACCCCTGTCTCTAAATAAAATGATGGAGATTATTGGAGACGCCGAAAAAGAGGAGATCACTGGTATTATAAGTGATCTTGTCAGAGACTACAATGAGAGGGACGGCGGCATATTTTTGATTGAAGTGGCTGGAGGGTATCAATTCAGAACGAAAGAAATATGCGCTCCATGGATAAGACAATTAAAGGCGACAAGGCCGAAAGCATTGAGTCAGGCAGCTCTGGAGACCATCGCGGTGATAGCCTACAGGCAGCCTGTCATGAAATCTGAAATAGAAAAGGTGCGCGGCGTCGATGTGAGTGGTATTTTAAAAGGATTGATGGAAAAGAATCTGGTGAGAATAGTAGGGCGAAAGGATGTGCCGGGGAGGCCCATCATCTATGGCACTACAAAAAAGTTTCTTGAGGTATTCGGCCTTAAAGATCTATCTGATCTGCCAACATTCAAAGAATTGGAGGGATAGCCTTTCTATCGTGGAACGTCTTCAAAAAATAATCGCTCGTTCCGGTATTGCTTCCCGGCGTTCTGCCGAGGATATGATAAAAAACGGCAGGGTGAGCGTCAATGAAAGGATTGTGACCATACCGGGGACGAAGGCGGACGGTAAGAGGGATGAAATCCGCGTAGATGGGAACCTTATATCTACCGAAGCATCCAATGTCTATATATTGTTGAATAAACCCGGGGGATATATTACCGCCCTGAAAGATCCTCAGGGGAGACCGCTCGTAACGGATCTGCTTGACGGGATAGGTGAACGGGTTTTCCCTGTGGGCAGACTTGATTACAATTCGGAAGGGCTCTTATTGATGACCAATGATGGTGAATTTTCCTACAGGATCCAGCATCCTAAGTTTAAAATCCCTAAGATTTACAGGGTTAAGATAAAGGGGAGTGTCACCGGTGAGGAAATTAATATCATTAAAAGAGGGGGCAAGCTTGATGACGGATTTTTCAAACCTGCCAATATTGCCGTTGAGAAGAATAACAGGAAAAGTTGCTGGTTGAGAATGACAATATTTCAGGGGAAAAACAGGATTATAAGGCGTTTTTTTGATTCAATGGACAAGCCGGTAGTCAGGCTCATAAGGATTGGAGTGGGAGAGATAGAGCTGGGCGACCTCCGTGAGGGAGAATACAGATACCTGAACAAAAATGAGGTTAAAAGACTGCTTGATATTGCTAATCTGTAGTTGTTTGAAAATAATCATAGAAATATCTTGACTTTAGTAGTAAAATAAATATTATGGTACACAGAGAATTACGAATTTAAAGATAATTATTGAAATTTATCGATCAGCTGTCTTAAAGGGGGTTTTTATGAATAAGTCAGAACTAATAACTGGTCTGAGTAAAAAGGAAAATTTGACCGAGAGACAGGCTACAGATGTAGTCAATCAAATATTCAAAGATTTCCATAATAAGTTGAAAAGTGGAGGTCGAATAGAGGTCAGAGGCTTCGGGAGCTTTGTGGTACGGAAGTATAAGGCGTATACTGGCAGGAATCCCAAGACGGGCGGTACGATACAGGTAGCTCCCAAAAAGCTGCCTTTCTTCAAGGTTGGAAAAGAACTCAGGGAAAGAGTAGACTCCAAATAATAGTCTGAT
>JAUVXT010000070.1 GCA_030603465.1 Deltaproteobacteria bacterium | reverse complement strand
GGCGAATTTCGCGAGTTTCCGGAGGATACGCGCGGCGGTTTCCAGGAAGCGTTCTCTGTTGTCCACGCGCTTTTCGATGAGCCTCGTGTCTTTCCAGATGAGGGCGACTTCGTCCGGGTTGTGGCCTGCTTCGGCGTGTCCGATATTGGGTATGGCGACGCTGAGGGGGCCGGTCATGGAGTTGAAGGGGTCGAAGTAGCCGGCGAAGTTCTGATGCGCCCAGGTGTCGGCGTATCCGTGGCCGGCGATGCCGATACGATAGAGGTTGCCGGTCTTGAGGGCGGTGTCGATTATCCGGTTGGCGTTTTCGCTGTCCGGGGTGGTGTTTAGCCAGTGCATGCGGCCGTCTCTGCGCCAGGTGGATTCGGCCATGGGGTCGCCGGGGATGAAGTGGAATATGGGGTATATGCGGATGAGTCTGGCCTTTGGTTTGAGTATGTTCATGGTCTGGCTGATGTAGTTGCCATAGGCGGTCGGTCTGTCTTTGTCGATCTCGAAGATGATGCTGTTGTCGTCGGTGTATTGCGAGGCAGTGGCAAGGATCTCCACATCTTCGGGTGGAAACCCCGCCCGGACGGCGATGAGCCAGGTTATATGGTAGTGGAATTCGGTGTTCATAAAAAGATTATCACGAGAACACGAGGGGCAGCTTACTGTTTACAGTTCATGGTTAACGGTTGAAAAGATTAAAAGCAAAAGAATAAAGACGAAAAACCTATTCCGAAAGCACAAAGGTACTAAATATTATAAAAACGTTATCTTCTGGATTGCGGCTTTCGCCGGGGTGACGCGCTGGAATGACGGGGGGAATTCCAAACGAATAGCACAACAATACAGCCTGGCCGGAAGCGTGCTAAAGTTTCTCCCATTCCTCAAGCGAGATTCTTTTCTTTATACAGTGTTCAATCTCATTGAGTAGCATTTTAACTTGGGGAATTGAATATTCTTTATTGCTTATGGTAAGCGTATATGTACCATAACGCATGTAAAAATGACGTCCTCCCGGTTCAGGTGGGTCAAAGCCAAGTTTTTTGAGTTTCTTTATGAAATCTTTCCGCTTACATGGATTCCATTTGCCCATGAGCGAATGTCTCCTTGGGAACAGGCATTTTTTTGTTCAAATTAATTCTGCCTACCACCGGCAATGCATCACCATACCTGATTTTTACGATCAACCACCCTTCAAGCGAGGATCTCAATTCTTGCTGGCATTGATATAGCGTTTCTCCAAAAGCGACGACACCGGAACATTGTGGAATTTTACCAGAAAAACTACCATCTTCCAGCTTATCGTAAACTGCTTTGCTCATTGTTTTACTGATGTATTCGATAAGCATCTCGACTACCTCCTTAAGATATTTCCTTCCGCTGTTGTTTATAAGCCAGGAGCATTTCATTTGGGGACATTGTTACAGTTACATTGTGAAGTTAAGAGGGATGTTGACGTATAATCCCGCCGTTGTCAAGAATCTTCTGTCCCCTATCGAATACAGGTTTACTGTAATACCTTAATACCTTAATACCTTACACCCTTTTTTGCTCCGAGATGATTGAGTTTCATATTTAGGATTTAAGGTTTAGGTTTAGGTTTAGGTTTAGGAGTTTTCAGGGTCTGACCCCGTTAAGTGTTTGTTGTTAAAGGGAAATCGTTCCAATTGACGGTGTTTTTCCTCTTAAAACCCACTTTTTGGGGTCAAAAACAGCGTTGTAAGGATTTTTGGAACATATAATAATGAGGATATTTTTTACACCAGCTGTATTCTTATACTGCCCGCGCCTTCCAGCATCTTTTGAATTTCTACTGACAGGTAGAGCTGATGGGTTCCTGTGATGGCCAGTCTTGCTGTGTAGATTTCTCCTGTGTTAAGGTTTTGTATTCTGGCTGCTACTTTTTGTTTGTTTTCCGTGCTGATTCCCTCGGCTGCTGCGAGTTTTCTCTGGGCTTCGGGAATTACAATCTGTTCCTGGTAATCATCTTCACTTACTTCCCATTCGATTAATTTCATAACAACTCCTTTTTTGCGATTAGCAGTGTTCTTCCGACAGTTCCTAAAATACGTTTGTCCTGCATTCTTTGTACTTGGTTCCCAGTCAGACGTTCAGAGGACAGGGGACACTCTATTCGATGGGTTGTTTTCCATCCGGTTTTTGATAGAAGCCTGTGGTAGTCAAATATTGTGATTGATTTATCAGGCTTTTCTTTTGAGGCTGGTGTGGATTCAAAATTCCGCCAGTCGGCATTCAGGAAGGCCAGGCTGGTTGTTGGTTTTGCGTTTTTATGGGCAAGCAGGAAGAAATCTTTAAAGAACCTTTCATAGCCCTCTTTTGTATAGGATGAAATTGAAGGGGTTCCCTTATTTGTTTTTTCCTCGTATTCTTTCTCTTTTTTAGTGTAATAGGGTGGATCAAAAAAGATCATATCCGGTTTTTTTGTGACGGGCCATGTCCATTTCCGGGGGTCCCGGTGGTGGCGCTCTATCTCCGGTCGCTTATCACGGGATACAAGATCAAATGCCTGGCATTTTCGCTCAAAGAGAAGGCATACGTCAGTTACAACTCCTCCGCCGGCCATTGGATCAAGAACAAGGTCGCCGGGTTTTGTGAAATAGAACAGTGTGTGCGCAACGAGCTGGGCCGGTATCCGCCCGGGCCAGTCGTCTCCGAATCGTTCATCGCATTCATTAAAATTCCACTGATCCCATGTGCGAAGCCCCCACCCAAGCTCTTTGAATTTTTCCTGATCAGTCTTTCCTTCCAGTCGTAATGCCCAGGCGAGTGCAAGGTCCATGTGGTAATGTCCGGCAATGTATTCCATGTCCCGGCCCTGGGTGAGCAAATTATCGATATTACAAATATTTGTATTTCCGATAATTTCTGATATGCGGTTTTGGCTGAGTTCCACCTTTTCTGAAATCTTCTCCTGGGTCCATCCCAGGCGGCTCAGCCGGATAATAATGCTGTTTCTGTTTGTTTTTTGGCGGGCACGGATATCAGTGATCCATGCGTTGACGGTCTGTTGACTAACACCGAGTTTTTCTGCAAGGGCATCTTCAGTACATTTACATTCCGGGTCTGTTGATGCAATATCACGGGCGACCCGCTTTTTATCGCTTGAGCTTAATCTATCGCCATGGCTGGTATTGCATTGAGCGGATTCAAGGAGAAGCGCTACTTTGTTTTCTTCGTAATCAAGGGGATTGTCCTTCCATTCAACTGCCGCAATCTTTTTGATTCCACTCTCCTTAAACGCAAACCAGCGGTGGATGCCATCCAGGATTACAGTCACTTCGGTGGTTTCATTGCCATCTGCATAGTTGAAGACCCTTTGAATCTTGATTGGCGGAAATTGAGCGCCGATCGCAAGGGCTTCAATATACGCGTTGATGGTTTGCTGGCTTTTCCCTCCCCTTGGGTAGATGAACTGATCCCAGGTTAGATTAGAAACAGGAAAAAGCAATGTCGAATTTTTGATGTTTAGTTTTGAATTCACAGACTGCACTACCAAACCTTCCACTCTGTTGTTTTTGTGCTCCCATATTCTCTTGACGAGGTTTGAAGTTACTCCAACATAGAGGGTACCATTTCGCTTGCTTGCCAGGATGTAGACCGCCGGCTGTTTGTTCACTGATGCCACCTGGGTTCTGGATTGCGGTTTTCACCGCAATGACAGACAAAGACCCTTTTCGTCATGCCGGGCTCCGATAAGCCTGCCCCGTACTTGATACGGGGGCATCCAGTGTCTTTACTGGATTCCTCCCGGACTCGATCCGGGATCTGCCGGAATGACGGAGGAAAGCACTGGATTGCGCCCCGGTTTTCACCCTCTTCATATAACGGCTCAGGGTTTCTTTTAATTCTTTTATTCCTATCGTTTCCATAACTTCAACCCTCAAGGCTTTGAATGTGTCTACATTATGTTTACATGTTGCCTCGTTTGTCAAGGGACCCCTGTCTGATATCACGAAAAATATTATATAAAATTATTTAATGATTATTTAGACTATTGCTAACAAAATTCAAAGGTCTCGAATAATCAGGGGATGGCTTATCAAGAGCCTATCCGAGTCTAAATATCCGCCGGAAGATCCCTGCCTTTTCCTTCCCTGGTTCAGGGATATCAGGCATCTGTCCCGCGAGGATTGCAGCCGGCACCTCGGTGACCATGCGCTCTGCCTCCTCAAAGGAGCCGAGGATTTCAGCGGCATGCTCCACGGCGTGGGACAATATAGGAGGCCGGTAATCAGGGGAATGGGCGTCGCTTGCGATAATATGGGCCAGGCGGAGTTGTAAGAGTTTTTCTGCCGCTTTCTTTACCGCTTCGCCAAAATCCCCTGTAATGCTCATGGCGGTCACCTGGCACAACGCTCCCATCCGGATAAATTCATGAAGTACGGTCAGGTCCCGGAGTATGGCAGCGTTTCGTTCGGCATGGGTGATAATAGGTGTAATGCCTTTTAACTTAAGCGCAAAGATTTCTTTCTTTACATATTCAGGAATCATCAGCAAAGGCAGCTCCAGCAACAGGTATTTGTCGGCCTGATCGATGGTGCCGGCATTTCCGGCTTCGATCCGCAGTACCATGCCGGGGCACAGATGCACTTCAGCACCCTGCCGCAGGGTGAGCGGCATCTTTTTTTCTGTTAGTGCATTTTTAAGCGCGGTCAGGCAGGAGGAAACTTTTTTCACAGGGTTCATGTAGAGGCCGTTTAGTGTATGCGGTGCGGCTACGACGGTGTGAATCCCGTCCCTGAGTGCGATGGATGCCATGGAAAGACTTTGCTCCAGCGTCTCGGGTCCGTCGTCTACACCTGGGATTATGTGGCAATGAAGATCGATCATATTTCTGCGTCAGGCTTAAGTATAATTTTGAGTTTTTAATTTTTAATTTTGTAAAAGAGAATTCTAAGAAGCATACTGCGATTTTTACCACGAAGAGCACGAAGTAAGCGAAGATAAAGAAAAAATCTTCGTGTTCTTCGTGGTTATCAATAATAAATTTTCGCCTTCCTTGCCTGACAAAAAAATGTCGCGTTTTTCAAAGGTCTCTATTTGTCAGAGAGTAATGGGAAGGGGGGGATCTATTATTTTCATGTACGTTTCTTATGTTTTTTCTTTTTCCGGTCGCCGTCTTCGGCATAGTAGGAATGATAATCCTGGTAATAGTAGTAACTGCCTTTTCCGATATCGATATTATTCAGCACTGCCCCGAGGATGGGGGCCTGGATGTCTTTCAACTGACGGATACCGTTTCTGATAATATCTCTCTTTGTGATACCGGCGTGAATGATAAGAATAACTCCGTCCACCAGGCGGGAAAGTATAACAGGGTCGGTCACCGGCGCAACCGGTGCTGAATCCATTACGATTCTGTCATATTCTTTGCCGAACTCATTCATCAGATTTTGCATCCGTTCAGAACCAAGCAACTCGGCCGGATTGGGGGAAATCGGGCCGGAGGGAATAAAATCGAGGTTTGTAATACCTGTCTTTATCCGAAAATCCTTCCACTTGCCCTCGCCCACCAGCAAATTTGACATACCCTGCTCGTTTTTAACTCCAAAGATACTGTGGAGTCTCGGCTTGCGCATGTCGGTATCGAGAAGAAGGACTTTCGACCCGAACTGCGCCATTACAACGGCCAGATTTGCGCAGGTAATTGTTTTCCCTTCTCTGGAGGTGGAACTCGTAATGAGAACGGAACGGGGAGAATGATCGGGGGTGGAGAAGAGGAGTCCTGTGTGCAGCGTCCTGTATGCCTCACTCGCTGAAGATCGTGGCTCATTCAGCACAATGAGCTCGGCCCGGGCTGAGTCGTGGTTCTTCATATCATAACGGGGTATGGGGCCAAGGTAAGGAAGCTGAAAAAATTTCTCCAGATCCTCCGGATTCTTTACTGTATTATCAAGGTATTCGATGAAAAAAGCCATGCCCACGCCCATAAAAAGCCCCACGATAACGGCCAGGAGGATGTCTCGTTTCGGCTTTGGCTTGACTGGGGATTTGGGGACTTCGGCATAATCGACCACATGGATATTAATGGTCCGGTTTTCCTCAAACACATTTGTTTCTTTGAGGCGCTTGAGAAGCATATCATAGAGTTGCCGGTTCGAGTCCACTTCCTGCTGGAGTACCTGATACTGGATGGCAATCTTGTCCCGGTTAATTGTCTCATTCTGACTGAGTCCCAGGGCATTCTGCAGTGTACGCTCCTGGCTCAGGGCAACCTCATAGTTGGTCTTCATGGAAGAGACTATATTTTTGATCTCCTGATTTTTCTGTTTCCGGAGGTTGTTGATTTCCTGATTAAGTGCAACCATAATGGGATGCTTCTGCCCGAATTTCTCGGATTTTTCCGCTTTTTCCCGAAGCAGCCCGATCTCATTTGCCTTAATAGATATGATAACAGGGCTGCTTACCACTTCCGGTATGGAATCGGCCTTTTCGGGGTTTTTCAATAAATTAAGGGCCTTTTTGTACTTGATCTCCGCCTCAATCCGCTTGTTGGTGGCATCGAGCAGTTGTGTACTTACATGTATAAGTTTTTGCCTGCTCAAATCCTGGCTATAGCCAGACTTCCCCCCCACTCTGGATGAGATTATCGCCACTCCATACTTTTCCCTGTACTGCTGGAGGGCAAGCTCGGTCGCCGCCAGTTTGCGCCTGGTTTCTTTGACCTGCTCACTTAGAAAAAGAGACGCTTCCTGCTGGCCTTTGAGCCTGAGGCTGAGGTTCCAGTCTATATAGGCCTTGACGAGGGCATTCGCAACCAGGGCGCAGAGTTTTGGATATGTTGATTCAAAACTGATATTTACGAGACGGCTGTTGCGGGTCGGCTCAATATTCAGACGGCCTAAAAAGGCGCCGACCACCCATGAATCGTCATGAGATTCCATACCCGGGACAGATCCGGTTGTTTCGAAGTATTCCTTCTCGTCAAATTCGGGTCTTGAGGGTTTCATGAATTTGAAAAGGCCTTTAATCTTACCCATAATTGTGCTTTTGGTATCTTTTATATACGAAAAGAAGCCGGGTTCTTCCTCTATGCCCTTGAATTCAGGATGCTCCGCCAGGTTCAGACGCTTGACCACCTCGCGGGCAAGGGCGCGTGATTCGAGGATTTTATACTGGGTCTGGTAGAAATCCTGTCCCGTGGGGTCGATAACAAACATTTCCTCGGCCCTGAGGACATTGGGATTGGCCCTTTCGATGAGAATCTGTGCCGTAGACTGATAGACGGGAATCATCGTAAGAGAGTGAATGGCAACCGTCGTTACCACAACGAGAAAGAAAGTGACGATGAGTTTGCGGTGTTTGACGATTATTCGCCAGTAGTCGCGAAGGTCGATCTGGTTTGTCTGGTCTGTTCGGTTCATTTGGTTTATCTCGCCTGTTCGGTTTGTATGGTTTGTCTGGTTAAAACAGGGACTATCTACCATTTTCCTGACGGAAAAAAGTAATGGAATCGTAAAAAGTCCCAAAACCGTCATACCGGACTTGATCCGGTATCCAGAAGTTGTTGAATTTACTGGATTCCGACTTTCGTCGGAATGACGAAAAATGGTATTTTTCGACTTTTTACGGGAGCATCAGTCTTTAGAAGAAGCTTTCAGGGATGATGATGGCGTCTCCGGGCTGGACGAGGGTTTCCATGGTTGCTCTGAATTTTTTTTTCATACCCCCATTTTCCCGTGTGATCGTGATACGTTTGGGCGCAGCCTTTTCGGTTAGACCCCCGCCAATGCTTATTGCCATCAAAATCGTTGTTCCCGGCGCAAGATCGTACTTTCCCGGTTTTTGAACCTCCCCCATAATAAAAAACTTCTGACTTCTATATTCACTGACAGTAATTGTCACCTGGGGGTTGACAATATAACCATCCGCCAGCTTTCCCGCGATATCTTTTTCAAGTTGCTGCGTCGTCCTGCCGCCGGCCTTTACTTCGCCGATTAAAGGAAAGGTGATCTGCCCCTCCAGAGAAATTGGCAGCTCCCGCCTGAGATCATCATGACTCCAAACAGTAATCTCAAGAACATCCTCCGGGCCTAAGATGTAATCCCCTTGAGCCTTCAGAACACGAGGAGTGATAATGAAAAGGCCTGTCGCAACTACAGCGAACAGGACAAGCAAAGGAAAAGATAAGTTCCGCAAAATCGATCTCCAATCCGGGCTGTCTGGTCTATTTGATTTTTGATTTGTTTGGTTTTAAAAAATGAAGGGGTTGAAGCATCATGGAATGGTAATACCTCAACCCCGTACGTTTTTTTGTTTTTGTTAGAAATGCACGACGGCGCTCAGAAAGACCTTGCTTTCCGAGTAGTCGTACCTCTTGAAGTTGGAGTCGTTATCCGTATGCGTGTAATTTAATTTAAACGTCAGCCATTTCTGGATTGTGTAATCAATCCCCACTCCACCATACCACTTTTCATCATCCCTCGTTTTGCGCATGCCGTCAGTATCGGTAGCGCTCTTCTCAAATTCTTTCTTTCCGTACCCTGCATTTGCGCTCAGACCGAGCTTTTCATTCCAGGCAAGAATGTGACGGAAACTCAAGTTAATATCACTTCTGGTTAATGGCGCGTTGACGTCGGTATCTTCTTCGATGGCCCGGTAAACCTTCAATCTCAGTTGATTATAAGATGAAATATCGTATCCAAGATCTACGAGAGTGGAAAATATGTCAAAATTGTCACCTCTGTCGGAAACACTCTTTTTATATTTCTTTTCGGCCCAACCCAGTTTAAGATAGCCGTTTAGTTTCGCTGTGGGGTCAAAGGAAATACCAACATAGGCCAAATGGTTTATATTATCGTCGATATCGGCAATATCGTAATCCACATCGGAATAGTTATATTCGATAAGCGCCTCTGTCTTGGCAGTGAAACGGTAGAATATTGAACCGCCGCCGAGATTTCGATTATAGCTTCCCGAATCATCATAATCTTCGTCATATTCTATTTCGTAATTGTTATACCATACCGCAACGGCCCACCGATCGACAAAGTTATACCTGATTTTCGCATTCAGAACATTTGCGTCGTAATCCTTCTCACGATAAGCGTCGCTCGATCCATTAACACCAGCCTGTTCCTTCCACTTCCTCGGAGACGTCGCAATCGAATAATAGTCGGACAGGGTAAAAACCAGCCCGCCGGGAAAATCGAGTTTCATCTGTCCGCCAAACAGAGAATTAGTGTAATCTGTTTCATCATTATCGGCATAGCTGTTAATATCCGCCCTGTAGCCGATCTGGAAACTGTGACGTCTCATGGGAAGTAAAAACTGAATGCCGGGAGAAAATGTAGTTATATAATCCGATTCTTTCGGTTTGTTATCATAGCTCTCGTAAATATTGTCGCTGTATGTTTCCATAAGCCCGACGGATGGGTGAACTTCCACCGGGCCGAGCTTGATATTTCCTCCGGTAGGAGCCGCAAGCTGAGCGAATACGGGAGAGGATAAAAGTAGAAGAACAACCGATACTAATAAAATAATAAATATGTTCCATCTTATCATAACCAACCTCCTACTCTTTAAGTTTTCAGACTTTCCGCTATGAGCTTGGTGATGTAACTCCACCCTCAGGCACACGTCCGCAGGGTCCGGGAGGAGTAAGGGTAGTGACAGAAGGAGTAGGAGCCGGTCCTGCAGGAAGGGCCGGCGCTGCAGGGGCGCCTGGAGCCGCTGCAATTGCAGTACCGTACGTTGCACCCTGCCTGGCACTGGTTCGATCTCCACCAGCTCCAATCACGGCATTAACGACAGCGGCGCTGGGCATTCCTGCCGCAGTAGAAGCAGCGCTGACCAGCGCTGAAGCACTTTCCAGGGTAGCCGGGGGTGTTACCTTCCCCTGGACAACTGCGTTATCAACCGCAGTATAGAGGTTGCCGATGAAACCGGGAGTTGCCGGCACTGACAAATTCCAACCCCCAGATGGAACAATACCTTCCGCCTGAAGAACGGCGGCCGCATCCTCTGCAGTGGCAACCTCGAAACCGAGCATCCCGGCCATCTTCAATGCCACGTCCCCCTGAGTGGTTTTGTGAGCAATGCTCTCCGCAGGAATAAACATCAATCCCCCCACCAAAAGAAACAATAAGACAAATATCAATAATTCTTTTTTTCTCTCTAATGCTTCCATGACGATCCTCCCTCTGAAAATTTCACATATTGTACAAAGCTTTCCCTTTCTTGTTTAACTCATGCGGTTGTTAATTGTTGAATAATAGATATATGTTAAGCCTATTCCCAAAGTCAGACAATAAATAGGGTTATTGGAGATTGCTTCGTTTCACCCGCAATGACATGCTTTTTAACTTTTTACGAATGCATCTTCATTAAATACTCATTTTTTTATTAAAGATTTGTGCAGAACTTGCCGATAGTAAAAATGTATTATGATATGCATGTAGGATTGAAGTAAACCTCATTGCAATTCCTACTTATGCACTAAACGTACAAAAAAGATCCTGACAAAGGCTAACCATCCCGAAAGGGTGGGACGCAAAACCACTGGCCTAAGTTCTGAAGAGTTTGGGATATGGAGGCAGGGTTGCCAGGCGATGGCAGCATCTCCATTGCTGGGCTTTGCTCGGCTAAGGAAATTCTCAATGGAAATGTTGCCATGTCAACACCTTACCTGTCAAAAAAAACATATACGAAAGGAGATTTTCTTAGTAATTTTGTTATTCATGTTATGTGCCTGTTCCCCCACGTTTAAGACACAATGCAGGCATAAGGCAATTTTTTGCGCTTCGGTTATGCGAGAAAGTTGTCCGGTTCGCATAGTTACGGGACTGAATCCTCAAGGCATAAGACATGCCCAGGCCCAAGCCCAAGTTGACAAAAAATGGGAATGGCTTGTCATGAGAGGAAATGAAGTCTATATCGGCAAACAGGATTATACGTTTACGGATACTTATCGTTTCACCTTTAATGAATATATACTGGCGGTAACGACAATATTGCCACCTAAAAGCCAGTCTAACTCGGGAAGCATGGCTTACATTGGCAAAAAAAGGTGACTCGAAACAGGATTATATCATAGGAAAAGTTATCGTGTGTTTTTCTGATTTTTCTTGTTATTTAC
>JAUVXT010000036.1 GCA_030603465.1 Deltaproteobacteria bacterium | reverse complement strand
CCGTTGACCCCTTCCAATATCTCACCTTTGATGCCGATGCGCAGTACAATGTCAACGCCGGAGAATGGGAAGTAACCAATTATGCCCTTGGCGCGAGCGACTGGCGTGGTGACACCGTTACGGCCGAATACAGATATACCAAGCACACAGTTGAAGAGATCAATCTCGCCTTAAAGGCCAAACTGACGGAGTCGTTTTCTGCGACCTATACATTTAAGAGGAATGAACTGGACAACAAATATCTTGAAACCATCTATGGCCTCAATTACCAAAGTCAATGTTGGAGCGTGGAGGCCACCTATTCCGATAGCACCGATGACAGGCGCTATATGCTGATATTTTCCCTTTACGGCATCGGAAAAGTGGGGAAGGTGTCAAAAAAAACCGCCAGGACTTGGCGTAATGAATAATTATGCATGAATTTTACTTGACAAAACAGTTTAAATTTCATACATTGCGCTATTATTTCTAAGGATAATACGGTGTTTTATGAAAACATATAGTGCGAAAAAAGAGGATATAACGAGCGAGTGGTTTGTTGTCGATGCCACGGGCAAGGTCTTGGGGAGACTGGCCAGTGAAATCGCGCGGCGTCTCAGGGGCAAACACAAACCTATCTATACGCCGCATGTGGACACGGGTGATTTTATAGTCGTTGTAAACGCTGGAAATATTAAACTCACCGGGAAAAAGCTTACAGATAAGGTCTACTATCGCCACAGCGGTTACCCGGGCGGAATCAAGGCTATTACGGCTGAAAAACTGCTGGAAAAGAAACCTGAAGATCTTTTACGCATTGCCGTCAAGGGGATGCTTCCGAAAAACTCCCTTGGGAGGCAGATGTTAACAAAACTGAAAATATACAAGGGTAGTGAACATCAGCATGAAGCTCAGATGCCCCGGTTATTGGAATGCTGAACTGAACAGCGAGCGTATTCCCCGCTGTTTGCGGCGGGGTTAGCGAGCGAACAAAAAATAAAAAATTTTCCTTAACAGTCGAAGATTTTCAGCAGCTTGCTGCGGGGAGCTTAATTAGTCAGGAGAGGATATGTCTGTTAAACAGTATCAGGTTACAGGTAAAAGGAAAACGGCCATTGCAAGAGTGAGAATGGAGGAGGGAGACGGTCAGTTTATAGTCAACAAGAGAAATTTTGATGACTATTTCACGCGTGCCACCCTTAAGAAGCTTGTACATCAGCCGCTTGATATTACCGAAAAGAGGGATAAGTTCAATATCTATGTCAATGTCAAGGGGGGAGGGATCTCCGGCCAGGCAGACGCTATCAAACATGGTATATCGAAGGCGCTGGTGCAGTACGATGAAGAATTGAAGCCTATTCTCAGGAAGGCCGGTTTTCTCACGCGAGACGCGCGAGAGAAAGAGAGAAAGAAATATGGCCAGCCTGGAGCGAGGAAGAGGTTCCAGTATTCTAAGAGATAATACTAATGGAGGCTTCGGCCTCCTTTTTTTTCTAGAGGTCGTAAAGGCATGTTAAAGGTATCTATATATGGAGCAAGCGGGTACACAGGCCAGGAACTTCTGAGACTTCTTATACGCCATTCCCGGGTAGACATTACTTCTATTACATCAAGAAAATATAAGGGGATTCCCCTGTCCGATGTATTCCCGGTCTTCAAAGAGTTAACGGCGATAAAGTTCATGGATGCGTCTCCGGAGGAAGTTATTCCCCTGTGCGATGTCGTTTTTCTGGCCCTGCCTCACGGCGAGGCGATGGCTGTCGCACCTAAATTTCTGAATGCGGGGAAAAAGGTCATCGATCTGGGCGCCGATTTTCGTTTCCGTGACGTGGACACCTATGAAAGATGGTATGGGGGGCATGCATCTCCCGAATTTATAAAAAAGGCAGTCTATGGATTGCCCGAGCTGCACAGGGACTCCCTGAAAGGGGCAGACTTTGTGGCCAACCCCGGTTGTTATCCCACAGGTGCTATCCTAGGGTTGGCGCCCCTGATACAGCATGAATGCATCGATAACTCATCGATTGTAGTGGATTCAAAATCGGGTGTAAGTGGCGCGGGCCGTGAGCTACAGATCGGCTCCCTCTTTTGTGAGGTCAACGAAGGGTTTAAAGCCTACAAAGTGGGCGTTCATCGACACACCCCGGAAATAGAGCAGGAACTGAGCTTCCTTGCAAAAAAAGACATAAAGATCTCCTTTACCCCCCATTTAGTTCCTGTCAACAGGGGAATACTCAGTACCATGTATGGAAAGAGCAGGAAGAATCTAACGACACCTGAAATAGTACATATCTATGAGGATTTTTACAGGGATGAGCCCTTCGTCAGGATCCAAGAATCGGGAGTATTTCCAAATATCTCGTCCGTCAGGGGTTCCAATTACTGTGACATAGGGATTACCGTTGACGACAGGACGGGGAGGGTGGTCGTCGTATCGGTTATCGATAATCTGGTAAAAGGGGCAGCCGGTCAGGCGATACAAAATATGAATCTTATGTGCGGACTGCCCGAGAACCTCGGCCTGGATGTTGTGTCGATTTTTCCCTGAAGAAGTTTTCCAATGTCAAGGAAGTGGTAGAAAATAATACCTTTTTCGCATTTAAGTTAATGACCCCTCACATAAACACCTTTTCGCTTGTCTAAGATGCTTTTTGATAAATCCAGGGCTTGCTCCAGGCGATCCCAAAACTCGCCCTTCGGGCTCAGACAGTTGGAATCGCTTGTCTTCCGCTTCGCCGGGATTTATTCGCAAAAACCATCTTAATGACCGCTCAAAGGAATTTATACTTTAACAACTTTATTACGAAAGAACCAAAATAGCTGGTTTTGCTGATCGATACATCGATCATAATCAGGAGATTGACATGGCATTACGAGTATACAATACCTTGACGAAAAGAAAGGAAGACTTTACCCCCATCGAGGAAGGGAAGGTGGGCATGTATGTGTGCGGTATAACCGCCTACGATGTGTGTCATATAGGGCACGCGCGATCGGCGATAGTTTTCGACGTAATATACAAGTACCTGAAATTCAAGAGTTACAATGTCACCTATGTAAAGAATTTTACAGATGTTGATGATAAAATTATAGAAAAGGCGCTCACGGAGAAGGTGGACATATCCGAAATATCAGAGAGATATATACGGAAGCATAATGAGGATATGGATAAACTGGGCATAGCCAGACCGAGCATCGCTCCGAAAGCTACAGAGAATATCAAGGGTATGATACGCCTTGTGGATACCCTTCTGGAAAAGGGCCTTGCCTATGTATGTAATGGTGATGTCTATTTTTCTGTTAAGTCCTTTCCCGGATACGCAAAACTTTCCGGTAGAAACATAGATGATTTGATGGCCGGGGCAAGAGTCGATGTGGATGAAAAGAAAGAAGATCCCTTCGATTTTGTCCTCTGGAAGTCCAGCAAGGAGGGTGAGCCATGGTGGGACAGTCCCTGGGGGAGGGGGAGGCCGGGGTGGCACCTCGAATGTTCCGTCATGAGCCAGCGTTATCTGGGTGAGACCTTCGATATTCATGGCGGAGGAGAAGATCTGATATTACCTCATCATGAAAACGAAATCGCACAGTCTGAAGGCGCAACGGGCAAGCCCTTTGCGCGTTATTGGATACACAACGGCTTTATCCGGGTGGACAGTGAAAAGATGTCCAAATCTCTGGGCAATATTTTTACGATAAAGGACGTGCTGGAACAATTTCATCCCGAAGTATTGAGGCTCTTCACCCTTCAAAGTCATTATAAGAGCTATATAGACTTTTCCCACCAGCTCCTTGCGGACACGAGACAGGGCATGGAAAGATTCTATACAACACTGAAAAACATAGAGGATATCCTCTCTGACGATATTGATTATTCCGCTGTTTCTCACAAGGATCTATCGGGATTAGATGAGGAGAGCTTTGGTAGGATAAGTAAGCTTCCCGAAAACTTTATAGAGGCTATGGATGATGATTTCAATACGGCAAAGGCTATCGGGTGCATTTTTGATACAATCAGGACAGTAAACGGGTATATGGGAGATAAGAGGTTTGAATCAACCCCTGCCTCTCTCTTTGTTCTGGATAGAGCAAGGAAGCATATCAAGGAAACCGGTAAGATACTGGGTCTCTTTCTTGAAGATCCCGACGAATATTTCGATAAGGACAAAAAGAGGGAGGCAAGAAAACTGGGACTGGACATCGATGAGATAGAAGGCATGATCAAAGAGCGGGAAGAGGCCAGAGGCGAAAAGAACTGGGCCCGGGCTGATGAAATAAGGAATTTTCTTGCCGGTAAAGGGGTGACACTCAAGGACGGCCCCTCTCCCACTATATGGAGCATCTAGCAGCTATAAATAAGGTTGCCTGAAGTTATACTCATTTCCCGGTCGACTTGGTGGTATTCAGCTCCCGCCCCGATGTTTTTTGGACCTTACTCTACAGTATAAATGAGAAAACATTAAAAATAGTTACAATCAACTTTGTCAGGCGCAAAATCGGTTACCTCAAGACGTTTCGTTCCAAACTGGCTGCCGTCGAGAAGTTCTGCCAGTTCTTCGCTCGTTCCCTTGAATCTCAGATCCAGTATCAATAAACCACCGGCCTTATTCCAGCCACCCTTTTTACTGGTGACAACTTTTTCCATAGTTTCAATGTTTGATGAGATCAGACTGTATTCCTTGAAACTCGTTACTCCCGTAATGTGGAGTTTTATAGGTGCTCCGTTATTCAGATATTCCTGGAAGGAATTGGTAATAGTGTCAATAAGATATTCGTCGACGGCCTTCCGGGCAGATAGACGCAGGGCTTTAGATGCCCCGGTAACGGGACTTATGTGGGCGGAAACGCCATTCTTGATCACCGAACCCAAGACAAGACCGGTATTTGTCTGGATGATTTTGAGCTGAAGACTTGCCTGGAGAGATTTTAGTCCCGAACCCGGGTACGCCTCCCCTATGTCCTGAACAACGGCCTTTCCAACCACCACATACTGGGCCCCCAGATCGAGGCCGAGACTCTTTGCTGCGGCAATGTTTCCGGCCAGCGCCTGCTTTGCCTGATTCCGCTTTTTGATCTCTTCAAGTTGTGCCTTATCTACCAGATCGAATCCTTTGGAGGTGAGGAGTGAAGTGACCTCGGTCTCGGCAACGCGCATATCTACGGAGGTCATATCCGCGTATTTTTCTTCAATAAGTATCATAACCTTCGGACGTTCCATACTGTCAAGGAGAATCCTCATCGCTATGAGATCATCCTTTATCTTGTCGAGTGACACTTCGGCTTCTATCTTTACATAGAACTCTTCGTTCTTTTTCTCCTCTTCCAGGACTGTAAACCGCGTAATATATCCCTGTGTTCGGGACATGATTTTGTCTTTCTGGATGACAAAATTTTCCACCTCTGTCTGGGAGTGGACAAAAACACCCACCGCCTTTTCGACTGCCGCACGCTGTGCCTGCCGTATTGCGTCGTCCTTGTTAAAAAAACTGTGGCCTTCCGCCATTACCACCTTGGTTGCTGCAAATAATCCGGCAGGCAAGACAAAAATTGTGATCAATACTGTCAGAAAGGTAATGCATTTTTTCATTATTGTAGTCCCTGTATGCTATCGATCTGTCTTTTGTAGGAAGGATCAAGAGCGATACATTTTTGAAACAGCCTCTTTGCCTCTGTCCCGTCACCCCTATCGAGCGATTCAACGCCCCTGGAAAAATAGAGGGCGGCATCGATATTACTGCTCGTAGCAGTCGTTTTTGGTTTGAAGGCGACGTTAAGGGAGTTCGCTATCTTTTTTGCCAGATCCCTTTCCAACTGCATGAAGGCATTGTTGCTTCCCGTTATACTTTCCGCCATGATCAATTCACTCGTTTCCACGTTGATGATACGGGTGTCGATGCGCACACTGCTCCCGAGAACGATAAAGGAGCCGAAGGCTATACTCTGGGCACCGAGGATTTTCCCCGCCCTGATTGCCGTCGATTCGTCTACGCTCCCGGTCTGGCTCAGGGCTATCTCCTTTAAGATTGCGGCTATCTTATTTCGCTCGATAACCTTCAGTGCCTTCTGACTTTGGTTGATATCGGTTATAAGCATTGCCGCAAGCCCTTTACTCAGAGGCTGATATTTTTCAGGATCTGTAACGGAATTATTTTCAAAGGGGAGAATCGCCAGAGTTTCGGGGGTGCGTTCTCCTTCGGAAATACTCTCTTTAATGCCCACTTTCTGAGGCCCCGCACAGGCCCACATCACCATGAGAAAAAGGGGAATTAAAAGCAGGCACAAATATTTTCTCTGATACATCAAATCGCCTCCTTGATACCGTCAAATTAATGGTTTGCATATTCGGACGGCAACACTTATGCCATCCGGATATAAATAAAGCAATATTCTATTATATATTAGTGGCCTCCTTCTCCTCCTTCTCCTCCTTCTCCTTCCGTTGCCGCCGCTTCTGCTTCCGCATCCGCTGCCTCCTGGGCTGTCTCTGCCTTGTCAACAGATGTATCCATCAATTCTGTTATCTGAGGCACAGACATGGTTGAAATCTCCGCTATAGTGGGCGAAGAAGATGACGGTGTCGAATCATGCCCATCTCCCGCCAAATCAAAGTTGGGATCCAGCTTCAGCGCCTTTTTAAAGAGATCCTTTGCGTCCTGCCATCTACCCTCATCTACTGCATTCAATCCTTCTCCATAATAGATAAAGGCCTGGTAGTTCTTTGTGTGGGGGATGCCGATAGCCTTAACTTCTTCGGGCGTTAAAGCTATCCCCATGATCTTTGCATAGTTCCCAATGATAAGTTTGGGCAGTTCGTAAAAATTCTCCTCCTCTACATCTACCGTTGCGCTTCCTTTTACCTTCCCCTCGCTTGCCGAGACTAAAGAAGTAGTCGCCCGTATACTCCCAATGGCAAGGTTCCCCGTTACCACGTTTTCGGCGCCCAGCAGGTGCCCGATTCTTGGCGCCGTGCGCTCATCAACGATTCCCGTCTGACCCAGTTTCATCTCCTGGAAAAGGGCCTGAAGGCGGAGTCGCTCCACAACCTTTAGGGATTTGATTTTGGACATATCGGTTATCAGCATTGCTGCCAGACCTTTCTGAAAGGCCCGGAGGCTCTTGTCGGGGGAGAGATCCTTATAGTAACAGACAGAAACAGTATCGGAATCGGGGTTTTTTGCCTTCAATCGCTCCTCCTGTGCCAGAGCCTTTTTGGCTAACCGCTGACTTTCAGCTATCTGGACCAGTGTCAAGAGACGCTTTATCTCGGCCTCGACCAGGGGTTCCTTCTTATTTCTGTATGCCTGCCATGTGGCGACGGCCTTTTCAAGTTCTTCCTTATTGAGATATGCCATTCCCAAGTATAATATAGCATGAGAGTTTTCAGGTTCCGCTTTTAATACGGTTTCAAACTCTTTTGCCGCGTTGTCCAAGCGGCCTGTTTTCAGATAGGCGAATCCGAGTTTGTTGTGTGCGTCTATTGAATCCGGGTGTTCGGCGAGGTATTCTTTATAAAGCGGTATGGCTTCCGCATATTTTCCTGCTTTTATACTCAAGTTTGCCTTCATAAGACTCCCACAGCCCGATAATAGAATTGAAATTATTGCCAGACATATTAATCCTCTATAATAATGTCTCCTTTTTGACATTTATTATTCCTCCTCCTTGCCGCTATTTGTTTGTTGGTATGACTTTATCCTCTTCCTGAGGGATTATTCGTAACAGATTACCACGTTGGCCTTATTTAGATAGTCATTGCCGTGTCGCGTCGTTTCATAGACCTTACGCGCGCCTTCGCTTGCGATGACGATCATGTTATCTTCGGTGACACTTTTGACCGGTACTATTATAAAGTTGTCCCCTACCTTGTCGATTTTTTTTATCTGGTTCAGTTTGTCTGTATATCGAACGATGCCGTAGGTGCGGACAATTCTTGGTTCGACACGGTTTACCGAATATACCGTTTCAACGTCTCCGTTCTTTTTGGTGGCCACCACAGGCAGGACCACCTTCTTGAAATAGAATCCCATCAGTCTGAAAACAACGCCGCTCGTAGGTTTGATCGGATCATATTTGTAATCAAAGTTTTCAGGAATAGTCTGAACCGGCTCAGGTTCCGGGGGAGTAGGGACATCCGCGGGTCCTGAATAATCCTTCCGGGGTATTTTAAAGGAATTTTTAAAGTTGGATAGATCCAGCGCGCTGACGAGCGATGTTCCAGGGGTGCACTTCTCTCCTTCAGAGTTCATGCAGATGCCCATCGTAACCGTCGTTACCGGCAGCCCATCTTCCCAGTCCGTTTTGGTATCGATCACATAGGCGCCCTTTACAATGCCACTCACCCGTGCGCTTATGGCATCACTCTGGACAACGAAATCCTCGACCTTGGTATAGGAATCGATACTCACACCTTTCACCGTTTCCAGCAGGTTTCTCATGGCGTCCACCTTGGCGGCCCTGATCGAGGTAATGCGAGCGATCGACTTGTTCATGCCCGGCTGAGCCGTGCCGAAGCCGTAGCCAATAACATTGCCATTTATCCAATCAATTTTTCCGATTTCTCCCACTTGTGAGAGCGAATAAGGGGTTAAGGCAAAAAACAGCACAAAAACTATCAGGCAGGATGTTAATCTTTTCATCCGTCATTCCTCCTCTTTATTCTCTTTTTGTCGCGAGATGTATTAACAAAATTGTATGTTTAGGGTCCCCCGTTCTTCTTCCGTTATGGTAGTTTCACTAACTTGTATATGCCCGAGATATATGCACCGGGGTCACACTGGGCACATGGTTGAGTATCTTTGATCTCAAGTTTACCCGCCGATATAACAACTTCTACGGGACAATAGTCAACTGATAGTTGACCATTTTCCATCTGTGCCGACCCCATCAACATGCATGTATTTCCATCCCTGTTTTTCCCTTCACCCTCGATAATATACCTGCCGTCAGGCATAAACTCTATTTTTATGGTCATCTGCATGTTTCCGTCGTTTAAGACATATGTTCCGTCAGGTATCCTATCCTGAGCAAGACATAATCCGGACGTTATCAAAATAAATAGGCAGCATAAAATAAGTTTTTTCATGATGATCTTCTCCTTGCGTCATCTTCAAGAGTGACCTTCCCTGAGTTTTTAATATGATTTCCTTAAACGATGCAAGGTAATATTTCCTACTTAACCTGTACGGTCAGGTCTTTCAGAATGGAAGATGCCTCTCCCGATGTGATCTGCATCGTTGTCTCCACTTCAAGGTACGTTCCTCCGGGAGTCTTTTTCAGGTTCGCCCCTTGAGTCACTCCTTCCCACGAAGACCAGTTTTTATCGTCTTTGGAACTTCGAACTTTTGTTATTACGGATGTTCCTTTCGGGGTCTCTGCTGTAATCTTTACGGTGTCCCACATGGTATCCGAAGACTTCGAATTGAAGACAACCGTCCATGTGCCGATCTTCGTTGTCATGGAGCGTGCCACAATTCCGGTCATATCGCTGTAACTGTAGTGATTACCCTTAATTAATTTTTCCAGCTCCACAGAATTTGTGGCGGGGTTTATCCTCTTCAGATACTGGTCGCTGTAGTTCACCGACCAGGGCTTTCCTTCTGCATCGATTGCAACACCGCCGGGCTGCCTTCCCGTCTTGATAGTGGCCTTTTTCTTCCCATCATTGGACCATCGTACAACGGCGTCTTCGTAGTAATGTGCGACCCAGACATCGCCATTATCATCCACTGTCAGACCCTTGGGGTATGTGCGATTTCCCGTATTGATAGTCCATTCCACCTTATCTGTGGTAATATTTATCCGGCTGAGCTTGTTGTGCCCCCATCCCGCCACAAAGAGGTGATTATTCTTATCCAGGGCAATTCCGTATGTTGTATGTTTCACATCGATGATCTTCATCGAATTATTCGCCGGGTTGAATTTCAACAGGGAGTTGGAGAGGGATGACGACCAGAGAATACCGTTCCTGTCAATTACGGCGCCATATGCCTTGTGGTTCTTGGAAGAAACATCAACGGTCTTTATGATTTGCCCCGTTTTACCATTTATATAGTAATATTTGTTTTTGCTGTTTCCGAAGGTACCGGCCCAGATATTGTTCTTTGAATCGACGGCAATTCCCCTCGGTCCCGGGCGTGAGTTGTATCCCCCGGTATATTCCCCGGGTTTATAGCCGCCCTCTTTTCCTTCTATAACTACGGTCTCCAAGAGAACGCATTCGTCTTTTCCCCAGTCCAGTGTTTCGCCGTCAGATATCACACCGTCATTATTCAGATCCTTTGATGTTTCGATGGTGCCGTTTCCATTCCTGTCCTCATATTGACCATTCTCATAGAGCCCGACCTTCACCACCGTTCCGGTTCCTCTATTTCCCACCCAGCAGTTTCCCTGTAAATCGACAGTGGTGCGTGACGGGTTGGTGCTCGATGATTTGGGTCCCGTGCGGTATCGGCCCAGTTCTTTGCCGGTTTTGGTGTCTACCTTAGATATAGTTCCAAGATTTGAGTTGGGGACCCATATGAATGGCAGTGTCGAGGAGGATTTGCTCAGTTGCAACTGGTTGGGCACGGTTTCGTGCTCCAGTCCAACGAGCCTTCCCTCATCGAAATCTCTGTCAAGTGTATATACCCTTCCATAGCTTCCCTTGACGGCTGTGGTTTTTCCCGTCTGGATAGCAACAGATTTGTTTGTCGGGTTGTTCCATCCCGCTATTGCCTTAAACTCTACCGAATGTGTTCCAATGGCAAGGCCGGAGAGGGTGACGTCACTCTTCTGCCATGCGCCATTGTCCGCTCTCCATCCGGCGCCGGCGTCAACAACCGCTTGAGGAATTATCGTAACGGAAAGCATTCCGGTTGCCTTACTGTATGTTCCGGATGCCCCCGCTGTCTTGCCTGCCTGGATTGTAACGTTTTGATTCGCCGGTTTTGCCCAGTCTGCGATCACCTTGAATTCAACGGCATGTGTTCCAACGGCAAGGCCGGAGATGGTCGCACCGCTCTTCTGCCACTTTCCATTGTCGACTTTCCATTCGGCGCCTGCGTCAATGGCGGTCTTAGGAGCTATAGTTACGGCAAGGGCGCCGGCCTCTTTCCCATATGTTCCTGTTGTGCTTGCGGTTTTTCCCGTCTGAATGCTGATATTCTGATTTGCCGGTTTTGCCCAGCCTGTGATCACCTTGAATTCAACGGCATGTGTTCCAATGGCAAGACCGGAGACAATCGCACCGCTTTTCTGCCACTTCCCGGTGTCCACTCTCCATTGGGCTCCCGCAACTATTGCGGCCCCTGGATTTATGGATACCATGAGTGACCCTGCGCCCATCGATATTGTAAATTCTTTGCTCTTTTCAGGGGAAGTATTTCCCGCCGTATCTGTCGCCTGAGCGACAATCTTGTACTTTCCAAAGTCCAGTGAAAAGGTCTTGGTAGTCCCTTTCCAGATTTTGCCCAGATCGTTTAGTTCCTGCTCCTGGACAAGATTCCCGTCGGATGTGAAGACCTTAAATGTGATCTTCTTCAGTCCTTTGTCGTCTATTCCCTGTGAGGCAAAACTAACATTCTTTTTGCCCGGCCGGTTGACTGTGATGTCGTCAATGACAGGCGGGGTGTCGTGTCTTTCGATGACCTTGAGCACCTTGTCAATCATGCCTTCTTTTTTCTCTTCGGGTTCCTTGTCGATAAACTCCTTTGTCAAATCATCCTCTGCTTCGGTTTCTCCTTCCTGGCTGTCCACCGAAGAAACCTTGAGCCTTCCACTTACAAGGCGGCTCTTGCGTCCCGCATCGTCTTCCAGCTGTACAACATAGGTGATATAATCCTCGTAAAAACCCGATGAATCGACGGGAACCATCAGTGATGCCTCACCGTGATAACCATAGGCATCTTTGATGTTATCGTCATATGGATCCAGCTCTATTTCCTTGCTTTTGTTTCCCGCGGTAACCTGTGCGCGAGTAACCGGATATTCTGATTGCCATTTCACGTTTACCTCAATGGCATTCTGAAGCAGCTCTGCATCATAACTGATAATATCGGGCTTTCGCGCCGCATCAGATGTGGCTATACAACATGCAAAGAAAACCAGAACAAAAAGGATGACTGTCGAAAAAAATTTCTTATTCATGGTCTGTTCCCCCTCTTATGTCGTTCAATGGAAGTTATTCTTGTTGCGGTTGCGGCGGTCGTGGAGGATGTACCAGTTTTATATTGAAGGACTCGTCCACAAGGGAAATCCTCGCATCCCATTCTAGGGGCTGGAGCGTATCAGACAATTTTGCGTCGATGACACTTATGTTTATCTTCTCGCGGATAATCTTATCCGTCACAGGATCGATGGCGGAATAGATGACACCGCTGAAATTCTGGCATTCATCAATGTGGGGATATCCGGGGAATCCGATTGAAAGAGATTTTCTCCTGGGGTCCAGTGACTTGATATCCACAACCCACGCGGCAATGATATCGCGACTCTTTGCCTCCGCATAATCACAGGCCCACAGGATATTCCTGGGAAGGGATTTTTTGGCGCCGGGTTCTATCGTCATCAGCTTTGCCTTGACGATTACCTTTGCTTCTGGAAACTCCATCGCACTTTTCAAGGGAAGACTCTTCATCTCCGACTCTTTTTTTTCATATGTCCTCTTGTCAATCATGTGTAGCTTGTATGCAACCACAAGACCCTCACCCGCTGTCCCTGTCTTGCCCCTTGAGCCTACCTCGGCGGTAGCGCTTGCGGTAGCTACTCCTACATTTGCGGATACATTTATGCCCGCCTTGCTTGCTTTGTCCGATTTCAACCTGAAATTTTTCAATCGCAGTGCCTCGGTAACATAGGGTACTTTTGGCTCAAAGGGTATATCGGCGAGGGATACAGGCGAAATGATCTCTACACCTTCAAGTTTTGCCTTGTCGACGCTTCCCCCTTCAGTCCCGATTTCGGCCTGAGGTCCTGCCATGAGCTGTCCTCCAAGTCCGATGCCGGCATTAAAGGCAAAATCCTGTTGTATGCTGTTCAGAGACCGTTCCTTTTTTACCCGAATCTCGTCAGCATTGGCATTCTCTATGGGACCGAACTGTTTTGACCAGGGTGCCCCTATGTAATGACGATCGATGGGTCGCTTCGGTATATGATATTCCTTCCCGGCAACCTTACTCAAGGTCTCCTGATGATGCTTTGCCGCTGAACCGCCCGTGGCAACACACCCGGCGGTAGCTAAAAGCATAACACACATCGAGGCGATCAGAGCGTATTGAACTCTCATTTTTTCACGTTTATGACCCATCATAGATCCTCCTTCTTAAATAATGGTTTTTGCGCCGTTGTTTCTCAAGTATGTGCCATCAAACGAATATTTATCATCGTTTGCACATATATTCTTGAGGGTTAATCGATTATATCACTTAAATTTTTTAAATGAAAATGAAAATCTTATTATATTTTGTGCAATAATCCAGTCCAATGTTCGGCGCCAGTAAGTTCAATGTTGATGTTTCATGCGCTGTTTAATCTTGACGACTTTGTGAAAAGTCCAGCTTCTGCGTCGCACCGCATTCTTCGTCACTGCGGCGTAACGTAAGTACGCCTCATTCCTCAGGATTTACGCGTCTTGAGCTGAACAGCGAGCGCATTCCCCGCTGCTTGCGG
This sequence comes from Deltaproteobacteria bacterium, assembly GCA_030603465.1. Taxonomy (GTDB): domain Bacteria; phylum Desulfobacterota; class Syntrophia; order Syntrophales; family UBA2210; genus JAFGPZ01. The sequence continues at coordinate 572 of JAUVXT010000036.1, read as the reverse complement.
CGGGGTTAGCGAGCGAATAAAAATAAAAATATTCCTTAACAGCTCCGCTATGCCGACACGTAGGCATTATAATGGAAAGTAACTTGCGCTTTCAGTAAATTTGCACTTTTTTTGGTGAATACCAAGCAATATAAACCACTTACAATACATTTGCAGATTTAAGTTACTTGAAAGTCGGAGATTCCCCGCAACTTGTTGCGCGGAGTTTCAATTTGGAGCTTTTTACTTTGCCGTCCAATCTTGACTTTTACGAGTCCATCACCCTTAATTTCAGTGGTTTTCTGCGGTAGTTATATGTTATGCCTGCATGTAACATTTAGTATGAACCCGGAAAATAAATATTGTCAATGAAAAAATGTTTTATGTTTTCTTGATCTTCAGCAGCTCTCCCTTGCTATTTGCTTGACACGTATAAGTGAATGCCGTAATAATTTTGTAACTATTCAGCACAATGTTCTTTCACATCCATAAAGGCTGGATGCTTTCCCTGAAACAACAAGCGCAAGGCTTCGGACGCAGTGATGCCTTGTTTCCTGCACGTCGACAGATAGCTTCGGATTCGGCAGAATATT
>JAUVXT010000239.1 GCA_030603465.1 Deltaproteobacteria bacterium | reverse complement strand
GTCTTCCTTCAGGTATTCGTAGAGCATTTTCAGATATAGATGATAGGGGATGATCGCGTCATTGAGCCAGGTTTTGTTCCGGATGGTTTCGACATATTCCTGTGAGATATTTACGCCGTCTTTCCACAATGCTTCAAATTGTTTAAGGGCGAATTCAACATCGACCCTGTCTTTTAGTTCAACGTTGAACTCCCTGTTAGCGATAAGGCCGCTCTCAGAAAAATTACTGGAACCGATGATCACCCTGCCGAAATCCAACTCACCTTCTTTGAAGCGGCTGACATAGACCTTGGCATGGATATTTTCACTGGGATAGGCACGCAGTTCCATCTTTTTCCCGTTGCCGCCGTTGGCCATGTCCTGCTCTTTGTTGGTACAATCGGCAGTCAAGAATTCCAGAAACTTTCTGATTCCGATTTCGGTTTCATAGGAGTCTTCCGATTCATCCATTTCGGATGCCGTTTGTTCGCTGAACATGCGCTTGGTTCTACTGTGAGATTCAAAATCGAATTCTCCCCCGGATTGTGTCTCTTCAATAATCTCATAGGTTTTCTGATCGACATTGAGACCAACCAGTATCCTGATTTTATCAATAGTCTCAAAGGATTCGTATAGCTGATAAAACCCGCTGGTGCGAAAATACCCGACCAGGACATCGAAATATTGTACGTGTTCTAATGTCTTCTTGAACCTGTCAAGCAGAGCGTATCCCGGTTCATTGGTAAAAAAGGTGGTATCGGTAATCATACAATTGCATCCTGTGACATCAATGTATAATACGAAAAAACCCCGCCCTCACTTTGGGAGGAACGGGGTTTTGTCTTGATTATTTATCATTGTGTGAACCTTTCTTTCGTCGATGAAGAAAAGATCAAATTTTTTTGGTTTGTTTAGTGCAACTCCTGCCGGATTCTCAGTCAAACCGCTATATGATCACCAATATTCCATGTAATGTCAAGGAAAATAAAGGAAAATAAAGGAATTAGGGAGATCCACTTCACGCGTTATATCCTGTTTCAGAAATGTCTATTTTGGCTCATGTCCCATATGTCCCATAAATGTCCCATAAGCAATAGCGACGCAAGTCTGCTCCGAAATACCTAAAAAGAATGTCCCATATGTCTTAAAAAGGGCTCATTTTTTCCCTGCAAGGACGTAGTGACTTCCGCGCTTCTCTCCAACACGCGCAAATATGTCTTTCTCAACAAGATCATCAAGATCTCGGGCGGCAGTCTTACGGGTGGCGCCTGTGAGCTTTTGGTATTCGGAGTTGGAAATACGGCCAGTTTTCTTAACATAGGACACTGTCTGCAATTGCCTCTCGTTCAGATGGAAACCTGCCAGCACCTCCTCTGTTAACCAGTTTCGCCAAAGTGTCACAACGAAATGGGTGCCCCGTTGTTCGAAGTCAGGTTCGGGAAGTCCCGCTTCCCGGCAATCGGCGATCATATCCGTTGTGCCGGTTCCGGCTTTTTCCACGTATTTAACCCGAAACAGCGGTTCGGCGATCAGAGGATTCCGGGGTATCGGGCCATGGGGTTTCCGCAACATATCCGGGGTAAGGCCCGGTGGCAGTTCACCGGGATTCCACACCTCGATGCGGTCGGCAAAGACAAAGACCTGGACAAATCCGTTGTGGCGATAATTCCGATGGGTCACAGCATTGACGATGGCCTCGGTGATGACAGGCCGGGGGATCTCGAACACAACAGGGGCCTGGTTGCTTGTTGCGCGCGTACCCACGCTTCGGTCGATTTTGCCCAGGACGAACTCCACCGCCTGATCGATCACTTCGAGCAGCCTCCCCTCATAGGGCTGTTGGGATGCAATGGGCTTGCGTTTTTCCGTTCCATGGAAATGAAAGCAATGGACCTGCGCATTATTGAAGAACCTCCGTGGATTCTTCCCGAACAGAAGCATGGCGGCATTCGTGGGGCGGTTATCACGCAGCAGGTTGAAATGCTGCAGAAACGCTTTCGGCGCACGTGATCCCCTGAGTTTCAAACGACCCACAGTTTCGGCCATATTGATAAATGCTTTCACCTCGCCTTTATCGATGTCCCTGAGCGTTGCCCCGTCACACACAGTGTCATCAAAGGGCGTGGATCTGAGGTCGCCCCGGTTTTCCAGGCAAGCGACGAGGCTTGCGTAGACCTCGCGAATCAAACCGGGTGTATCGGCGAAACGGCGACGGGTGAGCTGGTGCCCCGCACTGTTCACCAGTTTGGCCATGTCCGGGTCACGGGCCCTGTCGTTATGGCCCTTTACAAATACCAGCCGTTCGCGATGGGTTTTGGTTGCGTGATCAAATTCCAGTTCAGTGGGCGATTTCCCTTCCTTGTTTTTCCATCCGTACTCGTTACCGAGAATTGCAAGGTAGATGTCACACTGTTCCACTTCGCCTGGATAGATATCATCAGGACTTCGGTCTCCGGCAGGAATGTCTTCAAAAAGAAACACCTCTGAGATGAAACGGCACAAGAGAGGATCATGAATGATGAAATCCTTAATTGCACGTCTTTCAGTCTCCAGTTCCTTTTGAACGCTGCTGATAAAAATTTTATATCCTGTCGATTTCATGGCTGTATGCCTTTATAATTTAAAGCCTGCTCGATAAATTATATTGTCAGAATAAAAAACCCCGCCCTCACTCTGGGAGGTACGGGGTTGTGTTTTTATTATGTAACATTTTGTGAACCTTTCTTTTTATGAAGAAAAGATCCGATTTGGCAAAATTGATTAGTGCCACTCCTGCGGGCTTCTGAGTCAAACTGTCACATGATCACCAATATTCCATCTAATGTCAAGGAAAATAAAGGAATTATGCATTCCCACGCTGGAGCGTGGGAACGAGATAAAAAAAGCGTCCAGGTTAATTGTGCACTCAGTGCGGGCACAATTCTCGTATCAGGAAAGACCTCAGCGAATCTGACCATCTTAAAGAGATTACGCTCGGGAAAGCCTCTCCCATACTCAACTGATGGCGGCGGTGGGTGTGGTCGGTCTTTAGCCGTTTGTTCAGGCTATTGGACAGTACATAAAATGTAGAATATCCCGGCAAAAGGCATTTATCATTTCAGCCACCAGTATCCCTGAATATCAAGATTTGTAAGCCCCATTTCTCTTGCTCTTTTTACAACCCTTTTATATTCTTCGCCGGTTATTCTCCTTGATATCTCCGGATAATCGTATGCTTTATAGGCCGGGTTATACTGTGCCATGATATTGACATAAGTATCTTTTGGCAAATTCTCCGCTATCCACTCCATAATTTTTTCTGATCCACTCGTATTATTCGGCATAACCAGATGTCGAATCATCAGCCCTCTTTGCATAATCCCATCTTTTGCGGGTTTTGCCACACCAACTTGACGGTTCATCTCAAGGATTGCTTCTCTTGTGATTTCAGGATAACTCTCCGCTCCGGATGAATATTTTGCCGACATGTCACTATCCCAGTATTTGAAATCAGGCAGGTAAATATCGACTATTCCATTGAGGAGCTTGAGTATCTCAAGACGCTCCCAGCCACTGGTGTTGTATACGATTGGCAGACGCAGCCCTTTCTCCGCGGCTATATCAAGAGCTTTAAGGATGGGTGCGGAATAATGCGTTGGGGTTACAAGATTTATATTGTGACAACCGACTTGTTGCAGCCGGAGCATCATCCCGGCTAATTCATCAATAGTTCTTTCAACGCCCCTCCCAAGCTGGCTTATCTCCCGGTTTTGACAGAATACACACCGTAAATTGCAATGGGTTAAAAAGATTGTCCCTGAACCGCCATCTCCAACGAGTGGTCTCTCTTCGCCAAAATGCGGATGAAACGCCGAAACAACGAGTGTTGCACCGGGAGCATGACAGAATCCGCTCATTCCTTCAAGACGATTAACGCCACATCTTCTCGGACAGAGCCGGCATTTTTCCATAATGGTCCAGAGTTCTTCTGCTCGCCTTTTAAGCTCACCTGTTTTGTGAAGTTTCAGATAAGCCGGTTCAAAA
>JAUVXT010000147.1 GCA_030603465.1 Deltaproteobacteria bacterium | reverse complement strand
GAGGGGTGGCACGAATCTCAGTATGTTGCCGCAGGTACAATTTATCAATATCCCCTTGGACATGGCATCTTTCACCAAATCGCCCCCTTCGCGGGTAAGCTCCACCCCGATTATGAGCCCCCTCCCGCGAATCTCTCTTATGGTTGAATGGCGCTCTTTGAGTTCCTCCAGTTTTTCAATAAAGTATGCCCCCACATCTATGCAGTTTTCCAGAATCCCATCCTCCAGCATAGTCTCCATAACGGCAACCCCGGCCGCCATTGCAAGGGGATTTCCACCGAAGGTGGATGCATGACTCCCCGGCGTAAATGCAGGGGCGACTCTGTCCGTCGCCAGCATGGCGCCCATGGGGAAACCGTTTCCTATTGCCTTTGCCAGTGTCATAATATCCGGTTCCACGCCGCTTTCTTCATACGCAAATAGTCTTCCCGTTCTCCCCATTCCCACCTGAACCTCATCGAAGACGAGAAGGATTCCTCTGTCGTCACAGATCTTTCTTACCCCCCGGAGGTAATCTTTCCCCGGTATCCTTACTCCGCCTTCCCCCTGAATCGGTTCCATCATAACGGCACAGGTCTTTTCGGTTATGGCCCTTTCAAGCGCCGCAATATCGTCAAAAGGAACATAGCTGAAACCTTCGGGAAGTGGTTCAAAGCCCACCTGAATTTTCTTTTGTCCCGTCGCAGCAACCGTTGTCAAGGTGCGCCCGTGAAAGGAATCTTCCATGGTGATTATCTCATACTTACCCCCCTCCATGTTATCGTGGGCGAACTTCCTGGCAAGCTTGATGGCCGCTTCGTTGGCTTCGGCACCACTGTTACAGAAGAACGCCTTATCGGCAAAGGAATTCTCAACCAGAAGTTTTGCGAAGCGCATCTGCGGTTCAATATGATAGAGATTAGAGACATGGGCAAGGGTATCGACCTGCCTTTTGATCGCTTCGACAACCTTCGGATGGGTGTGACCCAAACTACATACTGCTATGCCTGCAACGAAATCAAGATACTCATTCCCGTCAGAATCCCATACTTTCTCCCCTTCCCCCCTGACCAGGACAATGGGGAACCTGGAGTAAGTTCCCATAATATATTCATCTGAAAGAGACTTTAATTCTTCGGTGGTCATGATATAATTCCCCATTTTCTATCCTGCGATTGAAGCTCCCCGCACCAAGATGAGGGGAATCTCCGACTGGTAAGGAAATTGTTTATTTTTTATTCGTTCGCTAACCCCGCCGCAAGCAGCGGGGAACGCGCTCGCTGTTCAGTTCAGTTTTTTACTACTTCCGTTCCTATACCTCTATCGGTCAAGATCTCCAGTAGTATGGAATGGTTTAAACGCCCGTCAATGATGTGTGACTTTTTTACACCGCACTTAAGTGCCTTGAGACAACATTTTACCTTCGGGTACATACCCTTGTCTATTACACCCTTTTCTATGAGATCAAGCGATCTTCTGTCATCCATTGAATCTATCAGGCAACCCTCTTCATCCAGCACCCCTTCAACATCTGTCAATAAAATAAGCTTTTCCGCCTTTAAGGAGGCGGCCACCTCTCCGGCAACTATATCGGCATTAATATTATAGGTTTCACCATCGCTACCGAACCCTGTCGGCGCTATCACGGGAATAAAGCCCTCTTTTGATAACGACATGATCAGGTCTGAATTGATTTTTTTTACCTTGCCTACCATCCCAATGTCTATAATCTCAGGGGGCGTATCCATCGCCTTACTGGCGCTTAACACATACTTCTCCGCAAGTATCAGGTTTCCATCCTTTCCGCTCAACCCTACGGCCTTTCCACCATTTTCATTGATGAGGCCTACAATCTCCTTGTTTACTTTGCCTGCAAGGACCATCTCAACGATATCCATGGTCTCTTCATCGGTTACCCTCATGCCCTGAACGAATCTGGACTCCTTGCCAAGCTTTTTAAGGACGTTACCTATCTGAGGGCCTCCACCATGAACCACTACCGGGTTGATACCGATACATTTCATCATAACCACATCCATGGCAAAGGCCTTTTTCAAGTCACTATTTACCATAGCATGGCCGCCATATTTTATAACAATGGTCTTGTCGGCAAACCGTTGAATATAGGGAAGGGCCTCAACAAGGACATCCGCCCTCATTGTCGGCCTGTCTTTTCTATTGTTGTCCATCTCTGTATGACTCCTTCACTTCAGCACACATTAATCATATCTAAAATTTGACAATACTGGCACTAAAGAACATATCTGCTCAAATCTTCGTCTTCTACAATCTCCGCCAGTTTATCCTTTACATAATCCTCACCGATTACCACCTTCTTTTTCGCTCTATCAGGAGCATCAAAGGATATCTCATCCAGGAGGGTTTCCATAATAGTATAAAGTCGTCTGGCTCCTATATTCTCTGTCCTATCATTAACGACTGCGGCAACTTCTGAAATCTCTGCTATGGCATCATCCTTAAAAATAATCTTTATACCTTCGGTGGCCAGCATCTCCTCATACTGCTTTATGAGGGCGTTGTATGGTTCCGTCAGTATCTTTATGAATTCTTCCTTCCCCAGTGCATCCAATTCCACCCTTATAGGAAAACGTCCCTGCAGTTCCGGAACCAGGTCTGATGGTCTTGAGGCACTGAAAGCGCCTGCCGCGATGAAGAGGATGTGGTCCGTTTTCACCATTCCGTATCTTGTATTGACTGTAGATCCCTCCACTATGGGCAGGAGATCCCTCTGCACTCCCTCGCGAGACACATCGGGACCATGAGAAGAATCGCTCCCCACAATCTTATCGATTTCATCAAGGAATATTATGCCCGATTCCTCTACCCTCTTTATGGCCTTCCTGGTAACCTTGTCCATATCAACAAGTCTCTGGGCCTCTTCGTCGGCAATGATTTTCATGGCCTCAGGAACCTTCACTTTTCTATTTTTTTTCTTCTGCGGAAACATATTTCCGAACATTTCCTTGATATTCAATCCCATGTCCTCGACGCCGGATGTGGAAAATATCTCAACCATAGGAACTGTAGTATTGTTTGCCACCTCAATCTCGACAGGGCGATCATCCAGTTTCCCCGCGCGGAGAAGGCGTCTCAGCTTATCACGGGTACTCTCCTGCTGCGCATCTCCCGCACCCTCAGGTGGTTCCAAAAGGGGGGGTTCAACTACTCCATCCCGCTCCTTTTCCATACGCCTTGGTGGTAACAGTATATCGAGGATTCTCTCCTCGGCTACCTCCATAGCCTTTTCCCTGACATTTTCCTGTTCCTCTGACTTTACCATACTCACAGACAGCTCAGCGAGATCCCTGATCATTGATTCCACGTCTCTTCCCACATAACCCACCTCTGTAAACTTTGAGGCTTCAATCTTCAGAAATGGGGAATTGTCCAGTTTCGCCAGTCTCCTCGCAATCTCTGTCTTACCAACCCCTGTGGGACCTATCATAATTATATTTTTGGGGGCTATCTCCTCTTTCAACTCTTCCGAAACCTTTTGCCGTCTCCATCTGTTTCTGAGGGCTATGGCTACGGCCCTTTTCGCATTATCCTGCCCTATGATATATTTATCCAGTTCCGATACAATTTCTCTCGGCGTTAAATTGTTGGATGACATTAACACTACTCCTTATTCCCATACCAGGATTCACCCCACAGGGGTGCTCTCTGGCTTTGTAATTTTTTGACTCTTTCGAAAAAATTAAAAAACGGTTATTACAATAGCATAAATTCCTTTGAGTGGTCATTAAGATGCTTTTTGCGAATAAATCTTGGCGAAGCGGAAGATAAGCGATTTAAACTGTTTGAGCCCGAAGGGCGAGTTTTTAAAACGCCTGAAGCAAGCCTTAGATTTATCAAAAAGCATCTTAGACAAACGAAAAGGTGTTTATGCGACAATTTGTCAACTTTATTACGAAAGAACCGAAACTTTTTAATTCCTTCTACTTATTGACTGTCTCCAGTTCCTCAACAGTCACTCGATTATTTGTATATATACATATGTCCGATGCAATTCTCATTGACTCTTTGGCTATCTCCACCGCGGTCAAATCAGAATATTTCGTTAATGCCCGCGCCGCTGCCAGGGCATAGGGACCCCCCGAACCTATTGCCATCACTTCATCATCGGATTCGACAACGTCACCATTGCCGGATATAATGAGAAAACTATCTGAGCTTACGGCTATCATCAGGGCCTCCAGATGCCTCAGGACACGGTCTGTTCTCCAATCTTTTGTCAGCTCAACGGCAGCCCTCAAAAGATTGCCGTTGAGTTGTTCCAGTTTCTGATCAAATCTATCGAAAAGTGTAAACGCGTCTGCTGTGGCGCCGGCAAAGCCAACTATAACCTTGTCATTATAGAGTCTTCTGACCTTTCTGGCTCCGTGCTTTAATACCGTATTATCAAGGGTTACCTGCCCATCACCTGCAACCACCGCTTTTCCCTTGTGTCTTACGGCAAGGATGGTCGTTCCTCTTATATTCATCTTTAATTTTTACCTCCCTTTTGAGCCCTGGGATGGCTTTTATCATATACATCCATCAGTCTTGATACGCTTATGGATGTATATTTTTGAGTTGTTGACAGGCTTACGTGACCAAGCATCTCCTGAATTACCCTTAAATCGGCCCCCGCATCCATCAAGTGCGTGGCAAAGGTATGCCTCAGCACATGGGGACTGATCTTTCTTCTGATACCACTCATGAGCACATATTTATCCAGGATCCTTCTCACGCTTCTCGTTGTCAACCGAGCGCCCAGCCTGCTTAAAAAGAGGCAGGCATCCATATGATTTTCCTTCTTATCCCTTAAAAGTTCACTCCTCTTTTCAAGGTAATTCTTTATAGACTTGAGGGCCGGATCGCCTACAGGGACTATTCTCTCCTTCTTCCCTTTTCCTCTTATCTTCACGAGACCCCTGGCCAAATCAATGTCTATAATGTTTAAACCGGTAAGTTCGCTGACACGCATACCGGACGAATAAAATAACTCAAGCATTGCCTTGTCCCTCAATCCCAGGGCGTCATCCTTAAATTTTACCCCCAGGAGATCAAACATCTCATCCACAGATAAAAAAACCGGGAGATACTTGTCCGCCTTGGGCGTCTGAATCATCTCAGCCGGATTAATCGACACATCCCCCTCACGGAGAAGGTATTTAAAAAAAGCCTTTAGACTGGCAACCTTTCTGGAGACGGTTACCTTCTTGACTTTCTTTCTGTAGAGGGAAGCAAGAAACGCCCTTATCACAATATGATCTATATGATCAAGTCTATCTATCCCTTCATTTAAAAGGAACTCCTGAAATTGTCTCAAATCTGCCAGATAATTTCTCTTTGTATGGGGTGACAGATTCCTTTCGATCTCAATATGTGTTCCAAACTCCTTTACAGCAGACGTCATATTCATATCATTTTTCGGCCTTCGTTACATCTTATACTTTCCAAAATCCTCAGGCGACAGGTTCTCCAGGAATTCCTTCAACTGATCTTTTGTATATTTATTTATATCACCGCGTTTCGGACTGAAACTGATATCCGTTGATTTTTCAATTACCTTCTTGTCAACATATATGGGTGCGTCGGCACGAAGGGCAATGGCAATTGCATCGCTTGGACGGGAATCCACCATCACCTCGGCGCGTCCCTTCGTAAAATGAATAAGGGCAAAGAAAGTATCGTTTTTCAGATCATTAATCACAACTTTAATCACATTTACCTCAAGAACCTTCAGCATATCGTTCATGAGATCGTGAGTCATCGGCCTGGAAAGTCTAATCTTTTCCAGTTGTGTCGCGATAGCGCTTGCTTCGAACAGGCCTATCCATATGGGAAGGGCACTCTTTTCCTGTAGATCTTTCAAGATTACTATCGGGGTATTCGTTACGGGATCCACAGCTAAACCGAATACCTTCATCTCTATCAACATATTAACGCCTCCTTTTCTAAGAACAATTCTCCTCTCAAGGAATGCATGTACGTTTCAGTAATCTTTACCGGTTCGATTTTCCCTATCACATCAATACCGCCCCCAATATTTACAATCTTATTCGTCCTGGTTCTCCCCATTGTATCGTCTTGATTATTTTTACTGAATCCCTCTACAAGTATCTCCGTAACTGAACCCAACATGGCCCTGCTCTTCTCCAGTGTATGTCTTTCCTGAACCGATTGAAGGAAGCCGAGTCTCCGCATTTTTACATCTTTGTCTATTTTCTTGTCATATCTTTCGGCTGCAGTGCCGATTCGATCAGAATATACAAAGGAAAAGATATTATCAAACCTCACTTTTTCCATAAGGTCAATTGTTTTTTGAAAGTCCGCATCCATTTCTCCTGGAAATCCCACGATTATATCCGAAGTAATGCTTATTTCCGGACATGTATCTCTAAGTTTCTCCACCTTCTTAAGGTAATCGTTTATTGTATAACCCCTTTTCATTCCTTTCAATACAGGATCCGCCCCCGATTGCACCGGAAGGTGAATATGCTCGCATAATTCTTCTATAGAAGCAAAGCAATTGATAAGCTCATTCGACAGATCCTTCGGATGAGAGGTTGTAAAACGGATCCGATCTATCCCTTCTATTGCTCCGATCTTTTTTAACAGAGTCGGAAAATCCTGTCCATCGGCCAGATTATTTCCATAAGAATTAACGTTCTGACCCAGAAGCGAT
>JAUVXT010000136.1 GCA_030603465.1 Deltaproteobacteria bacterium | reverse complement strand
CTTGTATTCCCATGACACCCTCCGCCGTATTTTTTCGGTGGTGGACAAAAAGGTGAGGAGAGTGATGAAATGTCATGCTGTTTATTAACATCTACAAAGAGAGGAGTTTTTGTGAAACCTGTTGCTATTTTTGTGCTGTTGAGCAGTCTGGTTCTTTTCCTCGGTGGTTGTGATACTAACGCCAACAAGGAAAAAGCCGACAACCTTGAAACAGAGAAGGATAAAGCGAGTTATGCTATAGGGACCAATATAGCAAAATCATTATTAAAGATGAAAAATGAGATTACTCTTGATGCTTTGGTTGCCGGCATGCAGGATAAATTTAATGAAAGGCCGCTCAAGGTGACTCAGGAAGAAGCGAAGAAAATCATGAGTGACTTTTCGGAGAAGCTGCGGAAGAAAAAGGAAGAAAAGGATGAATCGTCGGCCAGAGAGACCCTGGAAGAAGGGAAAAAATTTCTGGGAGATAATAAAAAGAAAGACGGTGTCGTGACGACAAAGAGCGGGCTGCAATATCTCATTCTCAAGAAGGGTGATGGGCCTATTCCCACAGGCAGCGATCAGGTTTCTGTCCATTATAGAGGGACAACTATCGACGGCACCGAATTTGACAATTCCTACAAGCGTAATAAGCCGGCCTCCTTTCCTGTTAGGGGTGTTATTAAAGGATGGACGGAAGCGCTTCTACTCATGAACGTGGGGGGTAAATACAAACTTTTCATTCCCTCCGAGCTTGCCTATGGAAAAGGGGGTGCTGGACAGGACATCGGTCCGAACGAAGTTCTGATTTTTGAAGTTGAGTTGCTCAGCATTGAAAAATAATATTTTCATTCACTACCGTTGCAACAATTCCGCCTGTGAAGGGACCGATAGCCGGAAGAAATGTGATGGTGCGATTCCGTGATCGATCAAACTGCGAAAGGGACGAATGCTTTTTGATCGTGTAATCAAGTAAAGAATGCTCAGGAAATAGGAGAATTTATATATGAAAAAATGTATAGGGCGCGTGATCCTTGTCGTTTTTCTGCTGGCACTTTTCACAGGATGCGCTACTCAACATAATCAGTTAACCCAGGTTTCGACAATCGATGCCATACTTGCCGGGACCTATGACGGGACCATGACATGCGGCGATCTGACGCGTTACGGCGATTTTGGTATCGGAACATTCGACAGGCTTGACGGCGAAATGATCATCCTTGACGGCACCGTATATCAGGTCAGGGTCGACGGAAAGGTCTATCGTCCCGACGCCTCCGTGAAGACACCATTTGCCGCCATCGTTCCCTTTGAGAGTGATGTCACGCGTGAGCTTCCGGCGGGAACCGATTTCGCTTCCCTGCAGAAAATAATCGACGAAGAGGCCTCCAATAAAAATCTCTTTTCTGCCGTCAAGGTGCGGGGAACCTTTCGTTTTATGAAGACAAGAAGTGTTCCCGCCCAGTCCAAACCCTATCCCCCACTGGTTGAAGTGACGAAAACCCAGGCCGTCTTCGATCTGAAAAATGTTACGGGAACCATCGTCGGGTTCCGGTCGCCCCCCTACGTAAAGGGGATCAACGTGCCGGGCTATCATCTTCATTTTATATCCGAGGACCTGAAAACGGGGGGACATATCCTGGACTTTGAACTCGCGGAAGGAAGTGCCGACATTGACCTCTGCAACAGATTTCTCCTGATTCTTCCCGAGGATGACCGGTTCGGTTCCGTCGACCTGGGCATAGACAGATCGGAGGACCTTGAAAAGGCGGAGAGATTAAAATAGGGAAAATAGACATTCCGCTTTTGAAAAAAATCGGAATGTAAGGTAGAGTGCCGCCGGCCTTCCGCCTTCAAGGAGTCAGTAAGGCAGAAGACGCGTTGCCGCTTTATATAGACAAAAACATTGGTCGGAAAAATCTCTTGTTATGAAGAAATATCGAGACGTCCTTTTTGGCAGCCCCCTCTTTGTTTCGCTGCTGTATCATATCATACGGCTATATCTATCAATGAGCCGGCTGAGCGTCATCAATGAGCATGTCCTTCTCGATCACTTGAATAGCGGAGGCAAAGTGGTAGCCGCATTCTGGCACCAGCGATTTTTCGGCGTCATCGGTTATGCGAAGAAATTCGGCGTCTATGCGCCTTCCGCGATTATCAGCAGGAGCGCCGATGGTGAAATGATAGCACAATTGGCCCTGCGCCTCGGGTTTCGCCCCATTCGGGGGTCGAGTTCCCGTGGAGGTAGACAGGCGCTTAACGCGATTGTTGACGATCTGGCACATAATCAGGTCGCCGCGCATGCCGTCGATGGGCCGCAGGGACCGAGAGGTGTGGTAAAGGCGGGGCTGATCAAGATTGCTCAGTTATCCGGGGCGCCTATTATCCCCGTCTATATTTCCATGGACCGTGCCTGGCGTTTCAACAGTTGGGACCGTTTCCTCATTCCCAAACCCTTCAGCAGGATTGTTCTGGAGTGGGGTGATCCCATCTTTGTCCCTCGGGAGATGGACCCCGAGGCCTTCGAAAATTTTCGTCTGGATGTCGAGCGGAAGATGGAACAAGGCTACACGAAAGTCGATCAAGGCATGGGATGGAAAAACCATTTATAAATAACGGGCGTCTTGTTTAGATTGAAACCTTGCAATCACTCCATGCACAACGCCACTGTTCCGGCATCATTCCTTTATCTCAAAAACCACTGTGTTCCCTTTTGATAACGATGACCGGTTTCTTCGATTACGGATTACCCTTTCAGAACAGGATACCTAACAGGAAGAATTAAGGATACTCTACTTATAATCCTTTAACTGTCTTATAGGTTTTGATTATTCATGTTTACTTTTAACGTTGCCGTTAAGCGGGCGGCGGATTTTTGCCGTCGCCCTTAATGCCGTTGATACTCATTGAGCCTTCCCTTTGCCGCAGCATTAATTTAAGCTGCGAAGGCACATCAAACCAAACAAAGGAGGAAGACCCAATGAGATTTTACACAACACAGCATAGTTATTATTGTGGCATCGACCTGCATGCCAGAACCATGTATGTTTGTATCCTCGATTCCACGGGCCAGGTGGTATTGCACAAAAACATGAAAGCTAACCCCAAAGCACTTGCCACGGCCATCAAACCCTTTCAAGATGATCTGATTATTGCCGTCGAATGCATGTTTGCCTGGTACTGGGTAGCAGATTTCTGTGAAGATAACAACATCCCATTTGTCCTGGGACATGCCCTCTACATGAAAGCCATTCATGGAGGCAAGGCAAAGAACGATAAAATCGATTCCTATAAAATAGCGTCCCTTCTCCGGGGAGGAACATTCCCCATGGCCTATGTCTATCCTCGGGGCATGCGTTCAACCCGCGATCTCCTCAGACGCCGAAATCACCTCATGAGAAAACGTGCTGAACTTCTCGCTCACATACACAATACAAATTCTCAGTATAATCTTCCCGAAATCGGTAAAAACCTCAGATATAAACGCAACAGATCCCTCGTAGAAGATCGGTTTGATGATCAAAGTGTCCAGAAGAGTGTGGATCTGGATGTCGAACTCATTAATTTCTACGACGAGAAGCTCTCCAGCATCGAATGGTATATTAAAAAGCATGCCAAGATACATGACTACCACAGCTACGTGCTTTTAAAATCGTTTCCCGGAATCGGCGCTATCATAAGTCTGGTCATTCTCTATGAAATCGATGATATCAATCGCTTTCCCAGAGTGCAGGATTTTGCCTCCTATGCCCGTCTTGTAAAGTGCAAGGCGGAATCCGCAGGCAAATCCTATGGCACGTCCGGAGCCAAGATCGGTAATGCCCATTTGAAGTGGGCTTTCTCCGAAGCGGCAGTCCTCTTTTTACGATGCAATCCCAAGGGTAAAGCCTATGTGGAGAAACTGGCCAAAAGACACGGCAAGGGAAAGGCGCTTTCCATTCTGGCCCATAAGATCGGAAGAGCGGTATACTTTATTTTAAAAAGAAAAGAGCCATTCAATTCGGAGCTTTTTCTGGCAGCATGAGTCGTCATATCGTCGCAGCTTAGACGCCTAACTGGGGCCATTAGAGTAATATCTTCAATGATGATAATGAAAATTGCGATAATTGTGGCAGTGACCACGAAACCATCATTAAGAAAATATATACCGGCAACCTGCGCGATTGATTAGCGCGGCGATATGACACACATAATTAGCATTGAGAACAACCTGCGCCTCACCCGATCCTGTGACTAACTGGATGGTCTGAAGTAGTATGACCAAGCCATTACCTTTGAAAAGGGCGGCATGAGGTCACCAATGAATTTCCAGGGCGTCTGCCGATATCAATCATGACAGACCGGCCGGAAACGGTGTAAGTGACCCTCAATATGTGTTTGTAGCAGGCTTTCAAAGCCGAGCACGCTTTCAGAAATGAAGACAGGTTCTTCAATTTGTTAAAGAACAAGAGGGGAAAATGCTTTTCCCCTCATATGGATTTTTTTGCCTATTGACAAAGGGGCGGCTCATATGTGTGTTTGGGCAGGTATTTCGATCCCATTTTGGTTTCCATTTTTTAAAGCAGATTTGGTAATTCTAGGCAGATCCTCGTAATTGCTACCGTAGCCAAGTTCATAAAGCAGGTTTTCGAGAAAAGCCTTTTCCTCGGGAAATGTTGCCCTTGGACCGACCTTGATCTCCACCAAAGGGAGCCTTTTCGTCTGGGGATTACAAAGATCCATGAAAACAAAAGGCATAGAGTCGTTGTCGCGTTTATAATGCTGAATATGGGTCGCCTTTAAAGTGCCATCGTTTGGGTCCAAAAATAACCGAACCTCCCGTTCATTTTTGTAAGAAGGTGCCTTTATAAAATCGATAAGCGTGAGCAAATGGAGGACAATCTCTTGTGTTACCCTGTCACGAAGTGCGGTAAGATGCTCAGACTGTTGTGAAATCTTTGCCGCGAAAGTCTGCAAATCACAAATGCCAGCCTCCACAAGACGCAACACAAGATCATTTTGGTCGCGTTGGTTGTAGGTTACTGGAGCACAAAAAATAAAGGGTTCCCCTCGCTGAACCGCAAGAGCCTGCATTTTCAACAATAAAGGCAAGTTGAACCCGATTGCAAAACCCATCCCAAGTTCGGCGTAGGTCTTCCATTGTTCTATGTGGTCGGGATTGGTTGTGAGGCAAGCACAATACGCACTACTCATTTCAGTTGTATTCTCAAGAAATTTGTCAAGATTCTTGTGGATGCACTTTATCAGACTCTGGGCGACGTTTGGCAGGTCACGACCTCTGCCGACTTCATTCAGTGCATTGCAAAACACCTCTCTTGCGTAGACAAATTCTCCAGGATCATTCATTCCCATTCTGTATGTTGCCCGGAACCCACCGCTCCTAAGAATTCCCTCTAATCCCGCATGTGTTGTATAGTGATAAAGGATATTCAAAGCATCGGATGGTAACAGCGTGTACTGTCGGCAAACCTGACCGACTGTTAGAGGAAACGAATCCACAATTTTTGGCCATGTGCCCATTCGTAATTGTTCCATAACACTTCTACAGAATGAGTGAAAAAAACACATTAATGTCGCGACTGATGGGTTTTGTTAATGCCCAACATAGCGCTCACCGGTTGGCGGAAGCGCGCCAGCGCTGTAGCCAATCCGTTGTGCAGTGCTTGGTTAGGCCCTTTCTTGCTTGGTGTTACCGATCAGGCGTCCGGCGAAATAGAATGATGGAAAGCACGGCGGCCAACATGCGCCTATGTGATGGCTCCATATGATCGAAATGTTTCTGTCCCAATACTCGGGTCGCTCGGATGCGTCCGGCCGCCGCCAGAGTCAAATCGTGTTCATTGAGATCGTGGAATGCGCCCTGTTCGATCACGGACTCATAGTCCGCTCCCACCCAACGTTCGTCTACCTTGGATATAGGCCATTTGAGGTGCTCCATGACGTATTCGGCGAGACGATCTTCGCTGTCGTGGTAGCGTGCTGGCGGCGACACGGCTTCCAGTTCTTTCAGCAGTTCGTTTAGGAGAGCAGCGTAGCTATCTTCTTCTTCAAGATATTTCTCTCGTTCAAAATCCCAAGTGAGCTCCCAGCATGCCATGATATGGGACAGAGGTCTGAGAACATCACAAGCCAAATAGCTACTCTTCGCGAAAAATAAAGTCGTCCGCCTTGGTGTGTTCATATGCTTAAGCTGCAATGGTTCTCTTAGGAGCCCCGGGGCGCGACTATTTCTGCTGTATCTTGCGTTTGAGCTCGTTCATATGCCTATCAATCACGTCCTGATCAACTCCCTCCTCGATCATGCGGAAGATGTCACGTTGTTTCTCCCATATCTCCTTCTTTGCGAACATGTGATTGGCCTCGCCACGCTCGTAGTATACGAGCACGTACAACTCTCTGGCCGGGCCAGCAAACTGCGCAACTATTTCGGGCTCGACATCCTCACCGACCTCCCATTCTTCTGTGTAGTAGCCGTCGTTTGGGTCGAGAACGTGCGCGGTTATTGCCCCGCCGTAGACGGCAAGACCCTTATCAACCAAGTTATCAAGCTCTTTTTTGGCAACAGTCCTTCTAACAGTCTTACCGTCGTCTGTAAACTCGACTTCCACCTTCTTTCCGAACAAGAAATCTAGTATTCCCATTTGAATCGTCCTCCCCGTAGCTGGCCACCACCGGGCGCTCGGCCTGGTTCTGTCTGATATCTCGGCCTAACATTTACATATCAGGCAATTTTGCCTGATATCCTGATATTGAACCAATAAACAGGCAAATTTGCTTGTTTTCAATATTGAAGCTCCCCGCACCACGGAGACTGTGTCATAATTAAGCAGTTCTTTGACAAAAGAATATAAAGAACACAAGAAAGCCTGTTATAACCCCCCGGAATATGATAGAGTTTTTCCGAAAGGAGAAACACTATGGCATATCGGTGTGGCGATCGTCACCAG
>JAUVXT010000199.1 GCA_030603465.1 Deltaproteobacteria bacterium | reverse complement strand
CTCCGTAAGAGGTCTGGACAAAACAACCGTTCCGTCCAGATGGGCAAATGTCGTTGCCGGCGCCGGGTCTGTCAGGTCATCGGCGGGCACATAGACGCATTGAACGGCGGTGATGGAACCCTTGTCCGTCGATGTGATTCTTTCCTGAAGCTCTCCCAGATCCGTTGCCAGAGTAGGCTGATAACCCACCGCCGAGGGCATCCTGCCGAGCAACGCGGAAACCTCTGAACCTGCCTGCGTAAATCTGAATATATTGTCGACAAAGAGGAGCACATCCTGTCCTTCTTCGTCTCTGAAATACTCGGCTGTTGCCAGGGCGGTGAGTGCCACCCGCGCCCTCGCTCCCGGAGGTTCCGTCATCTGACCATATATGAGCGCCGCCTGGGCGATAACCCCCGATTCCTTCATTTCGAGATAGAGGTCGTTTCCTTCTCTCGTTCTTTCACCCACACCGGCAAATACCGATATTCCTCCATGGTGCATGGCTATGTTATGAATCATCTCCATCATAACAACCGTCTTGCCCACACCGGCGCCACCAAACATTCCCATCTTACCGCCTCTGGGAAAGGGAACGAGGAGGTCGATAACCTTTACACCCGTTCCAAGGACGTGGACCGAAGTATCCTGTTCCATGAAACTGGGCGCCGCCCTGTGAATGGGCGCTGTTTTTTTTATATCGATGGGACCGAGTCCGTCAACGGGCTTGCCGATCACATTCAGGATTCTCCCGAGACACTCTTTCCCCACGGGCACCATGATCGGATCTCCCGTATCTTTCGCCGCCATGCCCCGTACCAAGCCATCTGTTATATCCATGGCTATACATCTGACCACATTGTCGCCGAGATGCTGTGCTACCTCTACAACCAGATTGTCTTCCTCGTCGTTAATGGTCGGATTCGTAATCGTTACGGCATTCATAATATTGGGAAGTTTCCCCTCATTAAATTCTACATCGACTACGGGTCCAATAACCTGCACAATCCTACCTGTATTCATCCCCATCTCCTTAAAAGTTTTGTAGAGTATTTACCTGTATAAATCCTAATCGGGCAATCATCCATTTGCCAATGCTTCCGTACCACCCACTATATCCATCAATTCATTCGTAATAGCCGCCTGCCTGGCCTTGTTATACTGTAGCGTAAGACTTTCAATCAACTCATCACAATTATTGGTCGCATTATCCATCGACACCATTCTGGCGCCATGCTCACCCGCTGTCGTCTCCAGAATTCCTTTCAGGATAAGTGATCTCAGATAAAGGGGAATGAGATGATCAAGAAGTTCTTCCTCGGAAGGTTCATAGACATAGTCCGCCTTCTTTATCCTTTCTTCGTCACCTGAATCCAGGGAAGACAGGGGAAGCAGCCTTACAATATCCGGCCTCTGTGAAGCGATATTTCTAAACTCACTGTACACGAGATATAGGACATCATAATCCTCTGCGACATAGGATGGAATGGCATCTTCCATAACATTAATTGCCGTGCTTACGTCTTCTTTTTGAGAGATATCGATATATTCAGCGATGACATTCTCTCTCTTTTTGAAATAATCTCTCCCCTTCTTTCCAACGGCAATCAAAGAAACCTCTCTGCCCTCTTTCTTCTGTTCCTCGATAAATCTTTCCGCTTTTCTTATCACATTTGAATTAAAACCCCCGCAGAGTCCCTTATCCGATGTCATCACGATAACCTTTATCCTGCTGGGTTCCCTTACGGCAAGCATAGGGTGTATCTTCGCATCCACCCTATGTGACAGGTCTTCCATTACTTCCCGGAGCTTCGACGCATAAGGCCTGAAGTTTTCCATTTTCAATTGAGCAGATTTAAGCTTCGCGGCAGCTACCATATTCATTGCCCTGGTAATCTGCTTTGTCTTCTCTACGCCCTTTACCTTCCTCTTGATATCGCTTAACGCTGCGCCCATCTATAAACTCCCTTTGTGATTCTCTTACTCGGCACCGAAGACAAAATCAAATTCGGTCAATGTGTCCCTCATCTTCTTTTCCAGATCGTTCGATATTTCCTGTTTCTCATCTATCTCTTTCATAAGATCGGGGTATTTACTCCCGACAAAACTGAGGAGCTGCTCTTCATAACCTTTTAAGCGCTCCAGGGGATATTTATCGACAAATCCCCTTCCCCCGGCGAAGAGAATCAATACTTCCTCTGACAGAGACATGGGCCTGTACTGAGGCTGTTTCAACAATTCAACCAGCCTGACACCCCTGTTCAGCTGCGCCTGCGTCGCCTTGTCGAGGTCGCTTCCGAATTGAGCAAAGGCGGCCAGCTCCCTGTACTGGGCTAGATCAAGCTTCAGGGTTCCCGCAACCTGTTTCATTGCCTTCACCTGGGCAGCACCACCGACCCGGGAAACAGAGAGCCCCACGTTGATGGCAGGTCTCACACCGGAATAGAAGAGGTTGGGTTCAAGATAGACCTGGCCGTCGGTAATTGATATAACATTGGTGGGGATAAATGCGGAGACGTCTCCCGCCTGCGTTTCAATAATGGGTAGCGCCGTCAGAGAGCCACCTCCCAGGTTGTCGTTCATTCTGGACGCTCTCTCCAGCAATCTTGAATGGTTATAAAAGATATCTCCGGGATAAGCCTCGCGGCCGGGAGGCCTTCTCAGGAGGAGTGATATCTGCCGGTAGGCAACGGCCTGTTTGGACAGATCGTCATAGATGATCAATGCGTCCTCGCCCTTATCCCTGAAATATTCACCGATAGTACATCCCGCAAAGGCAGCGATGTATTGCAGGGTGCCGGGATCGCTCGCGCAGGCGGAAACAACGCAGGTATAATCCATGGCATCATGCTTTCTCAGCACTTCAACGACCTGGGCAACTGTCGATTTTTTCTGGCCTATGGCTACATAGATACACTTAATTCCCGTCTCTTTCTGCCTCAGAATGGCATCGATACATATGGCGGTCTTGCCTATCTGTCTGTCCCCGATGATAAGTTCCCTTTGCCCCCTGCCAATGGGTGTCATGGCGTCAACGGCCTTGATACCCGTGTACATAGGCTGATTGACCGGCTGCCTGTCGATAACACCGGGAGCAACCATTTCTATTCTTCTGTGCTCATCAGTCTCTACAGGCCCTTTGCCATCCAGGGGCGCCCCGGTAGCATCAAGAACCCGGCCAAGAACCGATTCGCCTACCGGAACCTGAGCGATTCGTCCCGTCCTTTTTACTGTATCACCCTCTTTTATGTGCGTATCTTCGCCGAGAATGGCAACGCCCACATTGTCTCGTTCGAGGTTGAGGACCATTCCCAATATACCGCCGGGAAACTCCAGAAGCTCCATGGCCATCGCATTTTCTACACCATAGATCTTGGCAATACCATCTCCCACGGATAAAACGGTTCCCGTTTCGCTAATATCCAGTTTCTTTTCATAATCCTTTATCTGTTTGGAAATTATCTGTGTTATTTCTTCTGCCCTGATTGCCTCCATCCTTTATATCTCCTCTCTTATGAGTTCCCTTATACCCGTAAGCTGGGTTTTGATACTGCCGTCATAAAGGATATCGCCGACCCTCACAACAACACCCCCCAACAGTGATGGATCCTCATCAATAATCATCTCAACATTCTTTCCGGTATAACTCTCTAGCTTTTTCTTCATCTTCTCTGAAATTTCACTCGACAGGGCAAAGGCCGTCATTATATGGACTCTCGCCTTGTTCAGGACTTCATCCATATACTGCTGATAACACATTTCAATCTGGGGTAATGTGTAAATCCTTCTTTTGTCTACCAGAAGTTTAAAGAAATTCGAGGTAATAACAGAAACCTCTGTCTTTTGCAGGATCTCGCCTATAACGGTCTTTTTGTCCGACCTTTCAAAAACGGGATTTGCAAGAAAATCCATTAGATTGGCATTTTCTTCAAGAAGAGATGAGAAACTCTTAAGTTCACCATAGATAGCCTCTATTTTATTTTCCTCGCGCGCTATCTCAAATAAAGCCCTGGCGTATCGTTTTGCAATGTCGCTTCCTATCAATTTTGACTCACCATCCTATCTAAGAAATTCTGAACGATCTTTTCATGATCTTCTTTGCTGACATTCTTTCTCAAAATCTCTTCAGCTATCTCTACCGACAGTTCCGATGCCTCTGCCTTCAGCTGACTAACAGCCTTTTTAAATTCCTGTTCAACTCTGGAGTCGGCATCTACCTTCATCTTTTCGGCGGCCTTTTTTGCATCCTCTATGATCTTTTCTTTCTCCGCCATCCCCTGGGCCTTTATCATATCAATCATTTCATCGATTTCTGCAGCAGCTTTATCCAATCTGGCGGCGCATTCATCCAACTTTTGTTGAGCTTCTTCTTTCGACGCCTCCGCTTCTTCCAGGGAAACCTTTATAAGCTCACGTTTCCCCACAAAAAATTTCTTTATAGCCTTTGCCGAAAGCTTATAAAGGATAGCAGCCAGAACTGCAAAGTTTAAAAACCGCCAGCCAAAGTTGATTACCTTTGCGCCGCTATGGCTCTCGGCCTCTCCGCTGGCGTAGGCAATTGCCGAACTCAGAATTACAAATAAAACAACAAAAAAAAGCCGTTTCATTGAATACCCCTTCCCAGTATCTTTTCAGAGATCTCTACCGCTATCTCTTTCGTCCGGTCTTGCAAAATTGATCTTGCTTCTTCTCTTTCTCTTTCCAGCTTTTCCTTAAAACCGTCCACCATCTTTGAGATTTCTTCCTTCGCCTCTTCGATTATCTGTCTTCCCTTTTCCGCGCCCTTCTCTTTAATCTGGTCCCTCTGGTTCATGGCCTCCATCCTGGCCCGATGGAGCTTTTCTTCATATTCGACCATTTTTTTCTCAACCGCCTCATGGAGAGACTTCGTCTCTTCATCAGACTTCTCCATCATTTTTCTTCTTTTCTCTATTATTTTTAAGATGGGTTTGTATAGAAGGATATTAAGTAGAAA
>JAUVXT010000204.1 GCA_030603465.1 Deltaproteobacteria bacterium | reverse complement strand
GTTCTAGCAAGTCTTCCGTGCCGAAGGTCCCCGTCCCGGCGGCACACCACACATTTATACCATCTGTGTCGAGGACAAGTATCCATGCATCCCGTCCCGGAAGGGCTTCCCGAAGTCTGTCCAGACTCATCTTGTAATTTGCCGTTACCAGGACAGGGGAAGTATCCTGCGGATTCCCAAGGGCATACAATCCCGGATCGACCGCATAGTTCATGCGGTTTATTTCCCATCTGGCCTTTATCGTTCCCCAGTGATCCCGCCATTTCAGAGAGGAAGATATCTGCGGGACGGGGCCAATGGGCGTCTTGTAAGAACCGGAAACAAAATGCTGTTTCAGTCTCGGTGGAAAGGTTAGTTTTACCATCGAGACGGCAGCGTTGCCTGAACCGGAAGACGTGCTCTCGGGGCCTTTACTTTCACCGCAGCATTTTGGTATGAATCTGGCGAGCTTTCCGATATATTTCATTATCACTTCCTTATTGACTCTGACGTCAATTTTTGCATCTGTGACGCCTTTCGTACTGCCGCATTGAAGAGCCCGACTGCCTGATATGTTTGATGCCTTTCTTCTTCGGGAATTTCTTTTCTTACCGCCTGAAGGAGATCGGAGATACACTCCCATATTCTTTTATGGGTTTCCTTTCCCTTTTCCGTTAAACTCAGATTAATGGACCTTCCGTCATGATTGGACTTTTCACGTTTGACCAGTTTCTTCCGGACCAGAGGATGTACAACACGGGAGGTTGTGCTCTTGTCGACAGCCAGTTTCCTGTGAATATCCGACATCTTGAGGCTGCCCTGTTGATAAACAGCATCTATAACGAGAAACTGATTGAACGTGACATCGGCGCAGAAGACCGAATCCTGCCTGCAGCATCTCACTACCTGGCAGAGATCCGATATCAATGTGAGTATTTCCCGTCCATCGTCATTTACCGTCATAGTTGTATAATACAACTATTTATTTGAAATGTCAAACGATAAATAACAAATTCCGCGGAAAGGGGAAAAATGTCAGAGCAAAATGTTTATAATAAACTTTATTTTTTCAATATTTTTAATTTTCATGCCTGTAATACCTCATTCAATATCGTATGTTTATAATATTTAGTCCATTATTGCCTTGACACAAAACAGCATTTTTGGCATGTTTCCATGGAAATAAAAGGAGTATCAAAATTATAAAAGGAGTATCGAGATGTCTGGCAAAGATTTTCGGAGTTTTATTCAGGATGTTAAAGAGAAGTATCCTTCTCAATATATTGAGATAGAGAAAGAGGTTTCACCTTTATATGAGACAACCGCTATAGTTACCAAATTAGAAATGCAGAAGCGCACCCCGGTCTTGTACTTCAAGAATGTTAAGGATGCCGAGTTTCCAGTTGTTGTGAATACCTGTGCTTCGCGAGTCCTGGTAGCCGATGCTTTGGATACGCCCAAAGAGAGATTACCCCATAAATATCGCGATGCCCTCAATAATTTAATCGGACCCAAAGAGGTTACAGAGGCGCCGGTACAGGAAATGGTCTATCTGGGAGATGATGTGGATATACTGAAGCTCCCTCAGATGCAGTACCACAATACAGATGCGGGGGCTTACATCAGCGGCAGCATTCTGGTTTCGAAAGATCCCGATACAGGTGTGTACAATTGCAGCTATAACCGCTTAATGATCAAGGGCTCCAAAAAATTGGGGATCTATATGACGCCCGGGAAGCACCTCAGCCAGGTTTACGAAAAGGCGGAGCAGAGAAACAAACCCATGGAAATTGCCGTTGTGCTGGGAAATCACCCGGCATGGTGTATGGGCGCTCTCTTTATCGGTCCCTATGGAACATCCGAGTACGACGTCATGGGAGGATTGATGGGTGAGCCGCTGGAAGTTATTCAGGCAAAGACCCTCGATTTACTGGTACCGGCCCGGGCCGAAATAATCCTTGAAGGTGAGATCCCTCCCTTCGAGCGTGAGGAAGAAGGCCCATATGGTGAATTTACGGGGTATTCGGCGGGACAGGTACGCCGGCCATTCATCAATATAAAAGCCATGACGCACCGCAAGGGCGCCATCTTTCAAGATGTTTGCGGGGGACCTCACAGGGAACTGCTGTTGATGAGCACGATTCCCATGGAACCGAGTATTCTGGACTTTCTGCAGAAAAACATTCCGGCGGTTCAGAATGTGCGTTGCCCCGCGCCGTTCACTCTCTTTGTTTCCATCAAAAAGGCACGCGAGGGACAGGCAAAACAGGCCATACTCACGGCATTTGCGGCAGATATGCAGGTCAAACACTGTGTCGTGGTAGATGACGATATCGATATAACCAATAATCAGGCAGTCATCCAGGCCATCGCAACCCGGATGCAGGCCGATCGCGACCTTTTCGTTATCAAAGGCGTTACGCATGATCCCCTGGATCCGTCGCAGGTGAAAGGCATACCGGTAAGCGACAAGGTCGGTATCGATGCCACCGCCAAGCCGTCGCTGGAGATTTTTGCCGACAAACCGAGAGTTCCCAAAGAGGTCATGGAACGTATTAATCTGGAAGACTTTATAACTTCATAACCAATCATTTTGGGCGGGGCTTCAATATATGGATGTCCCGCCCTATTATGTCATGAAAAGACCCGGTAACAAAAATATCAAAACGGTATCTGCGATAGTCCTGGCCGCCGGACAGTCGAAGCGAATGGGTAAAGCCAAGCAACTCCTGCCCTTTGGAGAAGGAACCATTCTGGAGACTGTAATCAATAGTCTCGCAGAGTCGAAAGTGTATGAGATAATCCTCGTTCTGGGGTATAGGGGCGAAGAAATAAGGGAGTCCCTGTCATATACACCCGCAAAGACGGTAATAAATCCATCATATCAGGAGGGAATGAGTTCATCCATTATATGCGGGATAAATGCGGTAGATGAAAATGCCGACGCAGTCATGATTGTCCTGGGCGATCAACCGCTACTCGGTACGGATGTCATAGACAGGCTTATGAGGGAATACCGGGACGGCGATAAGGGCATTGTTGTCCCTCTCTACAAAAAGAGGAGGGGCAATCCCGTAATTTTTGACATAAAGTATAAGGATAAATTGTCGGCATTGCATGGTGATATCGGGGGAAGAGAAATAGTCGCAAGCGACAGAGAAGATGTCCTGGAGGTGAACATTGAATCAGAAGCCGTTATTTGTGATATAGATGAAGAGGGTGAGTACCTGCGGCAACTGTCCCGTAGATATAGAAAATAGAGGAAGTGGAATAATGAGAAAAAAAGTTGCGATAGACGAGGCTGTGGGAATGACGCTGGCCCATGATCTTACAAAGGTCATCCCGGGAAAATTTAAGGGCGTTGCCTTTAAGAGGGGTCATGTGGTTGAGCAGGAAGACATCCCGGAGCTTTTAGATATGGGGAAGCGATATATTTATGCCCTGGAATTATTAGAAGGGGAAATACACGAAGAGGATGCGGCCATCAGGATAGCCGGGGCCGTGGCCGGTCCGGGTCTGGACCTTGAAGGTCCGAGAGAGGGAAGAATAAATTTAAAGGCCAGGTCTTTCGGGTTGCTGAAGATAAACAGCGATCTGCTGGAAGAGATAAACATAGTAGACGACGTAATCCTGTCGACGTTATCCAATCATGCCGTGTGTTCTGAAGGGAAGATGGTGGCGGGAACGAAGATCGTTCCCCTCTATACGGACAGTGAAAATGTTCAAAGAGTTGAAGAACTCTGCGAGAAGTACGGCAAGGTCCTGGAAATTGTTCCCTTTGAGAAGAAAAATATAGGTGTCGTCATAACGGGGAGTGAGGTTTTTGAAGGGCGAATCAAAGACAAGTTCGGCGCGATAATCGCGGAAAAGGTTGAACCTTTCGGCTCAAAGATAATCAACAAGAAGATAGTTCCCGATGATGTGGGAGTGATTGGTCAAGCCATTAGAGATATGCACTCTCATGGCAGCGATGTCATAGTTGTCTGCGGCGGTCTGTCGGTAGATCCCGATGATGTCACCTATGAAGGCGTCGTAGAATCCGGGGCATCGGTGATTTCATATGGATCACCGGTACTGCCCGGCGCCATGTTTCTTTACGCCACATTGAAGGATATCCCGATCCTGGGGGCGCCCGCCTGTGTCCTCTATGACAAGGCCACCGTCTTTGACCTGATCCTGCCACGAGTCTTGGCCGGTGAAAAAGTCGAACGCAGAGATATTGCCAGAATGGGCGAAGGAGGCTTATGCCTCCGATGTTCCGAATGCGTATTCCCCATGTGTCCCTTTGGGAGGTAGACTACTTGACAGCAAATGTATAGCCCGCTGCGTGCGGCGGGATTAGTGAGCGAACCAAAATAAAAACCATCAGTGATACACCCGCAAAAAGTGTGTTTCCCCCTCTCCCATCGAGGGAGAGAGTTTAGTTTCTACTTTTAAAAAACCATAATCCTGACCATCTTTTGCAGAGACTTCACTTTAGTGTCTGCCGCGATTGCCTCTTTTACTACCACGTGGGCGGGTGAAGTGGCCCTGAGGCCGTCCGCCGCCGCTGTTGCGGCCGAAATTCTTCGGGGCCGGCTGATTGGACAGGCAGGCCGCCTCACAGTGATAGGCGTGTTCCATATCGGCGGGCACCGGCTTGCCCAATAGGTGTTCTATTTCCCGCAGGTACGCCCGGTCCTCGGCGCAGCAGAAGGAAATGGCGTCACCATCCGCTCCCGCACGGGCCGTGCGCCCGATGCGATGCACGTAGGTTTCGGCTTCTATGGGACGATCGTAATTGCTGACGTGGGTGATGTCGTCCACATCCAGTCCGC
>JAUVXT010000185.1 GCA_030603465.1 Deltaproteobacteria bacterium | reverse complement strand
AGAAAAACTGGGTGTCTCCTTTGATTCAGCCGAAGTGGTAAAACTGAGCGGCGTAGAGGGCCAGGACTATATGGCGGATGAACTCATCGGCTACGGGGAACCTCTTTTTCAGGAGATTGAGAGGTCCATCGACTATTTCACCTCCACATCGGGCGGACTCTTCATCAAGCAAATCATTCTAAGCGGAGGATGCGCCAAAATCCCCGGCATAACCGATGTGCTTGGCGAAAGGCTTCATTGTGAAACTGAGCTATTCGATCCCTTTAAAAATATTAACCATAACAATAAGACCTTCAGTCCCGATTACATAAAAGACATGGCCCCAATAGCGCCCCTTGGAGTCGGTCTGGCCCTCAGGAGAATGGATGACAAATGATCAAGATTAATCTTCTCCCATATAAGGAAGAGCGTAAAAAGGCAGCCATCGTTCAACAGATTGTTGTCTTATCGGCTTCTCTCATAATATTCATTCTCATCATAGGGACGACCCATTTTTACATGACCATGACCTTAAACCGGCTGGAAACGGATGTTGAATCTGCCCAGACAAAGTTAGAAAAGCTTTCAAAGATAACGGGAGATCTGGAAAAATTTAAAAAAGACAAGGCCCTTGTGGAGAAAAAGATAGCTATCATACAGAGCCTGGAAAAAGAACGAAGCGGGCCTGTTCGCTTACTCGATGACTTTGCCACGAGAATCCCGAAAGGGAGGATATGGCTTATCACTATTGAAAAAGTAGGCGCTAATCTGGTGGTAGAAGGCATGGCAAAGGATAATCCTACCATAGCGCTTTTTATGAAAAAACTGGAAGAGTCTCCCCATATAAGGACGGTGGATCTTGTATCGTCAAAACAGGAGCCTATTGCCGATGTAAAGCTTATGCATTTCAAATTATCATGCACGACATAACAGGTATAAAAAATGGCGATCACAGTTGATGACATAAAAAAGATGCCCCCCAAGTACAAGTTGTTGCTTGGTCTTGCGGCGTTCGCCCTGCTCGGTTACTTTTATTTCTTCTACTTTCTTCAACCGGCCCTCGAAAAAAAGACCGCGCTTGAAGAAAAGTTCGGCAATCTCGAAAGACAGATAATCTCAAGGCAGCGGGTCGTAAAGCAAATCGAACAGCATAAAAAGGAGATAGCGAAGCTGGAGGAAAATCTAAAGACGGCGCTGGCCAAGCTTCCGGAAAAGAAGGAAATCCCCCATCTTCTCAGCTCCGCTTCCGAGGCGGGCACAGAAGCGGGACTGGAATTCCTGCTCTTCGAGCCGATGAAGCCCGCCCCCAAGGAATTTTATGCGGAGATACCGGTGAAGATCAGTGTAAAGGGTGGTTATCACGATGTCGCGCGTTTCTTTGACAGCGTGTCTCGTCTCCCCCGCATAGTCAATGTAACCGATCTCAGGATTGGTAATGCGGTAACAGGGGAAGACGGAAGAAATGTTCTTAAGGTGGACTGTTTTTTAAAGACTTACATGTTTCTAGAACAGGTTGAAGAGAAGAAGGATGAGACAAAAAAGACGAAATAACCCGACACTTGCCGCTCTGGCGCTACTGGCATGCGTTCTTTTCATCCAGGCGCCCGGCGTGGCATTGTGTGATGATACGGTGAAACCGGAGACGGTGAAGCCGGAAGTGAAGCCCTACGCCTACGACGCCGAGGGGAAACCGGATCCCTTTCAGCCCTTCATCGACATCGACAAAAAGAAGGAGGAAACGGTCAAGGAGGCGGCAGCGGTCACAAAGACAGAGAGCCCCCGGTTTCTACCCCCCTTACAGCGCTATAGCATAGATGAGTTCAAACTCGTTGCTGTCGGCGGCAGCAGCAGGAAGAGAGTCGCCATAGTAAAAGATTCTAAAGGAAAATCTTATCGCCTGCTTCGGAATACAAAGATCGGCATGAATGAAGGAAAGGTGATCGAGATACTTGATGACAGTGTAATCATACAGGAAAAGGTAAGAGACGCGCAGGGGAAAATCACTACACGTCCTTTTATCTTAAAATTTATGAAAGAAAAAGTTGAGGGAGACAAATGAGAGTAAAAAAGAAAATACTGCTCATGGTAATCTTACTGGCAGGCTTTCTGTTCCTTTTCGGCTGTTCCGCCTTTAAGAATAAAACGGAAACCACGGCGCCCCTGTCGGAAGAAACCAGAGAAAAGACCGAAACAGCGGCCGTTGTAACACCGGAAAAGGAGAAAGAGACAGTCGCGCCGGGAACCGCGTATATCAGGGATATTCTGTTTGGCACATTAAAGGGAAAAGAACGCATATCTCTTCTCCTCTCAGAGATTTCCCCTCTCACAGTAAACCGGGATTCGGAGAATGTCCTGCTTCTGAAGCTGGAAAAGATGTTCGTCCCCCAAGAGCTACGAAAGAGATACGGCGAGGGCCGGCTCAGCAATCTGAATTTTGTTCTTCCCTTTCAGAGGACCGAAGGTGGAGAAAAACTGGCCTGTATAAAAATCGCAGTGAAAAAGATGGTCCCCTA
The DNA here is from genome assembly GCA_030603465.1 of Deltaproteobacteria bacterium. Classification (GTDB taxonomy): domain Bacteria; phylum Desulfobacterota; class Syntrophia; order Syntrophales; family UBA2210; genus JAFGPZ01. Next base: position 2,905 of record JAUVXT010000185.1, on the reverse strand, counting down.
TCGTGTCAAAAAGGATGAATCGGGCATCATAACCATTGATTTTGATGTTTCCTCACTTCCGCCATCCAGAATGGCCGAAAAATCCGCAAAAACGACAGAGAAAACAGAAATAACCGAAACCTATAAAGCCGAGATAAGGGAGGAAATGGCCGGGCTTGGGAAAGAGGACACAAATAAATATATAGGGAAAATGATAAGCTTGGAATTACAGCCCCCCGCTACTTTAGGAGACGCCTTCTGGACCATATCGGAAGTGAGCGGACTGAACATCATAGCCACGCCGGAGGTGCAGGACACAAAGGTGACACTCCGCATGAAAAAGATCCCCTGGGACCAGGCCCTCGATACCATACTGGGAATGAACGGCCTTGCAAAGAAGCAGACCGGCACTGTCATAAAGATTTTGTCTCTCGAAAAATTGAAATTTAATGAAAAAATAAAAAAGGATGATGATGATAAAATTAGCGCGTCAATTCCTTTCGATGAAGAGCAACACAAGAGAGACATTTTGGCGGGAAGGTTAAGACAGATATCAATAGAGGCGAAATTTGTGGAGGCAAATACATCCTTCAGCCGTCAACTGGGTGTCCTCTGGGGCGGCGGCTTCCAGGGCGGCCTTGGATCGAGTCAATTCGGAATGATGATGGGGAGTGCGGCATCGGGAACCGTGACATCCCTCCCTAACAACATAGGATTGACAGGGAGCAACACGGCAGTGAATTTTCCCTCCAGTACAGCCGCTGGAACGCCCGCCATCGGCATGTTACTCGGATCGGGCAGTGCGATCATCTCTGCCAAGCTGTCGGCACTTGAATCCACGGGCGACGGAAAGATAATTTCATCCCCCAAGGTGGTAACCGTTGATAATGGAAATGCGATAATGAAGCAGGGAGAAGAAATCCCCGAACGAACTACCTATTTAGAAGGAGGACAAACAATTACACACAAGGAGCAATCGGCTACTTTGAAACTGGAGGTAACACCTCAGATAACACCGGATGGGAAGATCTCTATGGACATCTTGGCCACAAATGACACTTTCGACCGGACCTATAGCGTAGATGATCCAACAAAAATTACCAACAGTGTAGAATCAACGGTGGTCGTTAACAATGGTGACACAGTAGTCATCGGTGGTATTTATAAAATAACAGAGGATGAAACCGAAGTGGGGGTACCCTACCTGTCTAAAATACCGGTCCTGGGGTGGCTGTTCAAATACCAGTCCACCTCGAAGGTAAAGAAGGAACTTCTTGTTTTCATCACGCCCAGAATTATTGAATAAAAATCCAAAGAGGAGACGACAAAGGCCACCTTTTAGAATAGTTACAAATAAGTGGGGTCAAATCTTTACCATTGAATTTATGGGGATTTGTCATTTATGGAAAGCTTCAAGATGAGAATATTAAAGAATAAAGATTTGACCCCAAGCTCACCTTAAACCCATTGCTATGAAAAAATTAATCCTTGTAATATTCCTTTTATTTTTAACATTTCCCGCTATCGGGGATGCCGCCTATCTTATCCATCTGAAAAACGGGGGAGAGTTTACAACCTTCAGATACTGGAGCGACGGTGACGAGATAAAGCTTTACGTCACTGGCGGAATTGTCGGGATTTCCAAGGATTCGGTCAGGAAGATAGAAAAAACAGAACTGATTTACGAGGAAAGGACAGCCTCTCCAGAAAAAAGTCCCGATACGGTCCCCGCTGAAGTTGAACCGCAGATTAATGTAAAGGTGAAGGACGCGCCGGATGCCGATGCAAAGGAAGAAGAGGTATCGGCCGCTGGCACCGCGGGAAACGAGACAAAGAGCAAGGAGATAGATGTTGCTTATCACAAAAGGGGAAAAAAGGCCCTTATGGAAAAATATAGGCAGACCCGTGAGAAACTGGAAGATGCAAGAAACAGTCGCAATAAGGCTGCGATAAGAGATGTAAAAAAAGAGATAAAAGAAATCAATAATCAGCTAACCGATCTGGCACTCAAACTGAAAGAAGAAAACAACGGCATGCTTCCTATATGGTGGGCTAAAGAAGAGTAATCAGCCTCAATTCAGCACTTCCCGCCACGAAAGAATTACAAACTTCATACCCTTATTCACATAGCGTTCCAAGGCATCCTTGCTATAAAGAAATGTGGCATTGCCAGCGCTGAAATCACCGCTTGTCGTACCTCTGACTGCCATACACCCCATCATCCAGTAAGATGCTGTAATTTCCGCATCGCCCTCCACGTAAATCAAACCCTTAAACGCCAACTGCTGGCTTTGAAGGTCACCGGTTACATACATGAGCCCCCACCCGTCGGTATTGCCCGGTGTGGCAGCCGTTAGTTTTAGCACCTGTCCACTGGCGGCATTGTCGATGTATATAATTCCCTGAGGGGCCGCCGTCAGCTGACCGGACACATCCATATCACTTTCAGTCACGTTTGCATTTGCAAGGATGGCATCCAGTTGATCCTGGGTTATGCCAAGCAGGTCAACCAATGATTTCCAGGCACCTGCGCTGTCTTTTTTCCAGGGTTCCGTATCATTTCCTCCAAATACGTCAGCGCTTGGCGAAACTGTCTGTGTAGTCCATACCCCCGGTTTATGCCCCGATGATTCCAATTTGGTTCCATACGGTATCTTCTGTTCAGTTTCCAATTCTTCCTCGTTGGCGGGCGCAGGAGATGTGCCGGCCAACAAATTAATATCTTGATCCGTGTAGGGAGCGGTGATGGTTGGAGGAGGAGGAAACGGGTTCGGGTAAGTAACAGTCTCTGCACCTCCGTGATTATCAACCCCGTTGGTTTTAAAGGTATCCACAGAGGCCCACTTAGGAGGAGTGCCTGTATTCTCGTCGGCAGATGTAGTGGATCCATCATGGTTGAATCCGCTAACCAAAACAGATCCCGATA
>JAUVXT010000214.1 GCA_030603465.1 Deltaproteobacteria bacterium | reverse complement strand
GCAAAAACGCACTTCTTCCGAATGGCAGTCTGGAGAAATACCCCGAATTGCGAGGTGGGTCAAGGAGTAGAAGAAATCGCGCCCGGTCCATTTTGTTAAAACAGAGGGCACCACGCGCTACTTAAGGGCCGACTGAATCTTTTCGTATATTTCCCTGCCCTCAAATATATTTTCTATCGCCTCCGTCAGTCCGCCGTTGATCTGTTTTGCAAGCATTTCTTCAGAGAAGCGCACATGTTCCAGTGAGGGTTTTGTCTCGACGGCAATCTTATAAAATATCTTTTGTCTCTTAACATCGGCGAAATAGACGGTGAATTTCACCTTTGTATTATATTTTTTCACGGGGGTACCCTTCAGGCAGACGACTTCAAATTCATCTATGGTCCCTCCTATCAGGACTTCTCCCCACTTTTTGTCGATACTATCCTTTTTGAGATCCCAATCCGGAGTCTCACTGGATACATCATACCCGATATCTTCAAGATAGGCCTGCATCCCCTTGAGAACGGCATCCACCGGTTTTGTGTATTTTGGTAAGACGGGTATCTTTTTCCCGTCGGGCTTAACAACCTTGCCGATCACCAGTTTGTCTTCTACATTCCTTACATCATTAAACCGTGCCACAGTTACCATGAACTTCTTACCCTTTTCAGTTACCTGAGGCACTGAAGTGGCCGCCGGACTATATCTGACATCTATTGTGTAAAGACTGACGGGAGCACAGGACATAAAGAATAACGCAATAAATAGTAAAGAAACCAGCTTTATAATGCCGGCTGAATCTCCGGACAAAGACCTTCCCTTAAAAATATTTTTACATCTTTCTAACATGCCATTCACCCCTTTTTGATTGTATTCGGCCCTTTTCTAACTCTGCCGGACAGACAAAATTATCGATTATGTAACTACCAGCGAAAGGTTTTCTATAAAAGATGGATCTTCTCCATCGATAATATCGATGATTTCCCTGTGCATCCTCTTTTTCATCTCCCCGAATATGCCCCTCCCCTTTTTAAAGGATTTTGCAAAGGACACCGTTTCTTCCATCAAAGCTTCTTCATTTTCACACATCCCGTGAATGATATTATATTTTTCCAGTTCCGAAGCGGCATACCGTTTTCCCGTAAAAACCATCTCCTCAAATTTGTAACCGGGTATCGATTTCTTTACAATAGCTATCATTCCCGGAAGAAAGGGAATGTTTATATCAATTTCCGGGAAAAAGAAGAATCCTCGGTCAGACCGCATAAATCTGAAATCGCAGGCGCATGCCAGTATTGCGGCATTGGCCACGGCATGTCCGTTAATGCCTGCTATAACAGGGACAGGATAGAGGAGTATCCTCTTGAAAATTGCATTAATTCCGTAGAGAAAATCCTTGACAGTCTGATGTTCGCCCGCCTGTATTTCACCCATTATCCATGTCAGGTCGATCCCCTGAGACCAATTCTTTTCATCGCTTGAAGTGATCACTACTGCGGAGATAGATTTATCTTCTTCTATTTCGTCCAGAATTTCAAGCATCGATTTGACGAAAAGCGGGTTATGACGATTCTCTCCGTTATTCATGACCACAACGGCGACACCCTCATCAGGCTTCCATTCAATCACCGGCATAGCATCATCCTCCTTTCATTCGTTACAGGATCACAGATCGTCTTCATCACTGTAGGCCCTTTTTTTCCTGATAAGTCTCACGAATCCATATATTGCCATCAGCGCGGTTAAAGCAAAGAGTATCTCGTACATATTATAGCTAAAATAGGTAAACCAGGTAATCCTTTTTCTGAGATAAGCGTGCCATTCTACCTCAAGTTCATCGAGAGAGATGGAAAGACTTTTTTTGATTGCCCCTTCAATTTCATCTCCATCTTTCAAATGCTGCAGGATCATGAGGGTTCTTTCCACACCATACTCACCGTTTATATAATCCACCAGACTCTTACTCTCTTCATAGGCAAGTGTAAGGGGTTCCCGCTCCCCGGGAAAACTATCTTTAAGGTCTCTTAATTTTATATATCTATCCGACAGCACAACCCTGTTAAGAATGGAACGTTTGCTGCTTCTTATTATTTCGGACATGCCGTTACTCACCCATTGAGCCACACCCTCGTCAAGCCATCTGGGTAAACGCCCTCCTTCTATATGATGGTGCAAGAGGAGGTGACACAATTCATGTTTGAGGATTACTTCAAATTTGAATGGATCTCGATTCATCCGCGAAAAATCGATGACTATCAATAATTTTTGCGGCACGGCAAAGGCCGCGACAAGATCGGTTCCTGCCATTCGCTGAAAGGATTTACTGTTTTTAAAGAGCACTAATGTCGGCGCGAAATTCAGGTTCCACCCAATTGTTTTTTCCAGATCCGCCCCTATTTCCGGATAGATGCCTGCTATCTCTCCGGCTTTACCTTCGAGTGGTTTCTCGAAAATAATGGTCACATAATCGTTCCTGATGATGCCCCGGTCGCTGCAATGGAGGGTATCAGGAAATATTATGAATAAAATCATTAATGAGAAAACTATCTTTTTCCTCACCCGACAATCCTTTTTACGTTTACATCCAGCCACGACATATGTAAGGATGGCGCCTGTCACCGGCCGCCGGCAGAGCCGGAGGCTTGAATTGAACAGCGAGCGAATAAAAAGTAAAATTTTCCCTTAATTTGATCGATTGGTTCTCTGTATATATGGGCTTAAAAAAACTGGTCTATAAAATATTGATGCACGCGTGCGTCGTTGGATAATTCCGGATGAAAGGTTGCCAATAAATTATTATTATCTCGCAGGAATACAGCCTCGCCCTCGAATTCTCCGAGAACTTCTACGCCGTCCGAAAAATCCACAATTCGAGGAGCCCGGATAAAAATGCCGCGAAAGGGTGTTTTATCAAATGTCAGTTGAACAGACTGGATAAAGGAATCCACCTGACGGCCATAACCTTTCCGGTCAATCCTTATATCCATTCTCTTTAATGTCTGAACTCTGGAATCGCCCGCGCTTTTCGAGAGGAGAATTGCCCCGGCGCATGTACCGAATATGGGTCCCGAAAAGGCATCCAATTCATCCCGAAGATGCATTTCGCTTATCAGTTTGGTCATCGTTGTCGATTCTCCTCCGGGGAGCACCAAACCGTCACATTCGCGTATCTGACCGGGATACAATATGAAGCGGGCTTCCACTTGTATCCCCTTAAACATTTCATGATGCTTTTGAAAAGCGCCCTGCAATCCTAAAATTCCGATTTTGGGAAATATTCCGCCCATACACTGTATCCTGGCTCTTCAGCGATACGTCGCCCGCTACCAGCCTCTCTGGGAAAGTCTTTCATTCTCAGGGATGGACGCAATATCCAGGCCCTTCATGGCATCCTTCAAATCCATCGAAACTTCAGCCAGCTTTTCCGGATCTTTGTAATATGTCGTAGCAAGAACGATTGCCTTTGCGCGTGCCGCCGGATCATCGGATTTAAAAATACCCGATCCCACAAAGACCGTCTCCGCGCCCAGCTGCATCATCAGAGAGGCGTCGGCGGGACTTGCGATTCCACCGGCGGCAAAATTCGGTACCGGTAATTTTCCATCTCTCGCAACCTGTCTTACTATTTCGAAAGGCGCGCCAAGCCCTTTGGCTTCCGCCATTAATTCATCATCCTGCAGGATCGTCAGCTTCCGAATGCCCGCCTGTACCTTGCGCATATGCCTGACCGCTTCAACGATATTCCCGGAACCCGCTTCGCCTTTCGTACGGATCATGGCAGCGCCTTCGCCGATTCGGCGCAACGCTTCTCCCAGATCCCGGCAACCACAGACAAAGGGAACCTTGAAATCCAGTTTCCATATATGATTTTCCTCATCGGCGGGGGTCAAAACTTCACTCTCATCTATGAAATCTACCTTTAAGGCCTGTAAAATTTGCGCTTCCGCAAAATGACCAATCCGGCATTTCGCCATAACGGGAATCGATACGATTTGCTGGATCGCCTGAATGACACGAGGATTTGACATGCGTGCAATCCCGCCATCCTCACGTATATCTGCTGGGATTCTCTCCAGTGCCATGACTGCCACAGCCCCGGCATCTTCGGCAATTTTTGCCTGCTCAGGTGTAGTCACATCCATGATTACACCGCCCTTGAGCATCTCGGCTAACCCGACTTTTACTTCAAATGTCCCCTTTTCCATTTCATTCTCCTATTTTAATCCACAAACAAACTTCTCTTGTACGTGGGTCGAATATAGAAATACCCGTCCTATATGTCAAGTGAAAAGACACACGATCATGTATTGACCGAGTGGTGGTTCTCGTATATCTTTCCGGTTTGCCGAGAATATCACGGTAACATATGTCAAAAAAGAAAGCCTGAACCCCTATCGACCGGATGTCGGTCGGAGTTCAGGCATGCGATCCACTCTCAGATAACCTTTGAAGATCCCCGCCTCAAGCCTGTCTGCGTGCTACGCACAGGCAAGCAGCGGGGAATGCGCTCACTGTCCGGTTCACATGATCGAAATCAGTCCAATCGTTGATAAGATGGTCCCTTTAATCGAGTTTTTCAACCGCCGATTTCATCCGTGCCATGCCTTTTTCGATATTT
>JAUVXT010000266.1 GCA_030603465.1 Deltaproteobacteria bacterium | reverse complement strand
ACATCGGGATTACCGAGGCTGAAATCAAAGACATTCTCCGCGCCGTACTCCTTTTTCAACCTAACACCATCCTCAAACATCTTCCTTATCCATGAGGACTGCGACATAAAATCTTCAATTTTCCGCGATATTGTCATACTTTATCTCCTTTCAGCGGGGAAAAATCTAAACGAACTGTTGCCCAAATTTTTTTCGCTTGTCTACAGCTCTTTATGATAAATCTAAGGTCTGCTACCGGCCGTCGATATTTGAACCTTTAAGTTCTTTCGTTACTGCTTCCAGTACCAGTCTTAAATTCTGATCCTTTATTATTTTATGCTTGAATCTCCTGTTATGCTGGCTGACCGCGGGCGCCTTCATGCCGTAATAGTTTCCTATCTCCTTCAGTGAAAAACCTCCGTATTGCCGGCTGATATAAAGGCTTAATCCCTTATAATAGGGACTCTGAATCCCCGCCGCATATCTGACAGACTTTTTTACCTGCTCAAATGTCACTCTGCTTTCTATCTTTTTGAACGCCGGCACATTTCTTATATCGGCATTCTTTTCGTCAATCCATTTCTCTTTAATCTCATTTATAAACCCGGAACTTCCGAGAAAAGTAGATCCAACAACCTTTTCCATCGGCCCTCTACTCTTAATGTCATAAAAAGATTCGATAAATTTTTGATAGTTCTCGTGGGAAGTCGCCGTACCCTCTGTGAAAAATCCCAATATAAAATCCGTTGAAAGCCAGTCGGGGTTTTTCAACATGCCGATGTAATACGCATAGCTTGACCATTCATATAACGACGGATCTTTTACAAGACCTGCTCGAACCGGATTTAGATGGATGTATCTCGATAATTCCTGACTGTATGCATCCTTCTCTACAAGGATCGCCTTATACCTTCCCTGAAAAAGATGCCCCCTCCGTCCCTTCCGTAAATTAAAATATGTGGTGTAAGAACCGTTAATCAGATGGCATATCTGTGACAGATTTGCCTTAGGGGTCTCCAGTAAGAGATGATAGTGGTTATCCATCAGGCAGTAGGCATGAAATCGGGCGTCGTAGCGTTCGTGGGCTGATTCAAGATATGAGAGAAATCGTTCTCTATCTCTTTGATTTTCAAAAATTTTCCTTTTTTCATTTCCACGCGCCGTAACGTGGTAGAATGCGCCCGGATATTGTACCCGAAGAGGTCTCGCCATTGATTACCCTTCTCCCTTGATGGAATATTCCGATCCCGGTTTCCCCACACTGTTTGAGGGACAGTCGAAATATATGCACCTGCAACATTCATATCTCCTGATCGTCATAACCAGGACTGCGATAGAAAAAATATAAATTATCAGGAATTCCGGGCGTTCTATCAACCAGTATATTGGAAGTAGCGCAACGATCACCGTGGCAATAATGGTAACAGCTTTTTCATATACCTTTAAAGGGCCGGGCCGCTGTTTGAAATATTTAGGCACTCCCCAGAAAAACATGCACCTTATTACCTTTTCCCCGCGAATATAATGAGGGCAATGGGTGCAGTAAAATCTCAATAAAATTACTGCAAAAAGGATTAGTACAGCTAAATAGAGCATTAACCAGACGAGGGAATTCTTGCAGATTGCTACTGAGGCCGTAATTATCGGCACTGAGGCGACAAGAATCCAGTAAATATAATCCGTAAAAAGATGATGGGCCTTCAAACGGCTTTTGGGTTCGTTCATATCCTATCCTCTTTGTTTATATTTTTACCAATTATCACAAAACATGTCAAATATTGAGACCTGACCCCACATGGGGTTGCATGCCGACATGGGTGACAGTAATCGGCGGATTGCCCCCATCCTCTTTCGCCAGATCGGCGATTACGACATTTGTCCCGCATGACGCCAGTTTTCTCGCAATTGCATATCCGATACCGGTTTTTTTTGCCGAGCCGGTCACCAGAGCTGTTTTTCCCTCAAGATCCTTATACATAATCCCTCCTGAAAAGATTGTTTAAGATTGCTTACGCCTGGCCCCGATAAGCGGGATAAGTGCTTTAACTAATTTGCTTTCTACCGGAAATCAAATTCTAACTTACTAACAAGCTCCTGGCCGTACTGGCAAGAAGTATAGGAAAATGACCATGACCTGTCAATGGAATTTTCGTGCCCTCTTTTGAGTTCCCCCGATTTGCATCTTTGCAAATGATGATTACATTAATAGACATAAAGTTATGAAAGCCTCGCATACAATAAACTGCAACCGAGGTAAAGCTATGGGACGACTTTTAAGAAAAAGCGATAAGAACTTCGCCAACCATTGTAATGGCTGCGGCGCCGACAGTGATCACAATGATTGCTGCTTCATTTATAATGTCGCGGATCTGCTTGCCGGATCCAAAGAAGCACAAAAAGCCTATGAATGGTTTTCCAATAGAAATTTTGATGTGCCCCCCGCCGATGTGATAGATAAGCGGGGCTCATTCACTGACGAGGAAATGGGGTATATTTTTGTATTGGAAGAATTTATAGACAGGCTTTTAACAGCGGAGACTGAATGTCTTTCATGTTTCAAGGGAAAGTAGTTTTCAGGCGGGCATCGACCTTCGGGCCAGTGCCCGCTTTTTTTATATCTTCAGTATCGATCTTATGAGGTTTTCCGTCGTATACTGCCCGTTAGTCATTTCGGCAAATTTATGCTCACCTCCAAAAATCTCTCTAACGATCCTGTCAATGTCGTATCCCTGATCCCTGAATTCCTTCGATTTTCCGGCAAGATCCTCCAAATATCTTATGCACGCCGCAAGGGCTTCCCTCCCCTTTTCTATGATCTTTCCCACTGATGTAAAGAGCACAAGCCTTTCCGTATCAAGAGCTATAAGTCTTTCCATCGATTTTATAGTCTCTCTCTCATGTTTTCATCGGGTCTTATAACTTTAAGATTCTCTCTCGCAAAAACATCAAGTGTGTATATTTTATACGATTGGATACATCGCATGGATATAATGTATACATGCAAATTTTTCGCAGCCTTCAAACATTCTGAGATAATTATGCTATATCAAGGTGTTACATGGTTTATCAATATATGGCACGCCTGTTGCTTTACTAAATTACAAATTAAATTTTCTAGGAGGATTTAGACATGAAAAGATTTGCAACAGCTTCTTTAATTTTGCTGCTTGTAATTGCGATAGCCTTACCGGTCCTTGGTCATGGTTTTGGTCAGGGAAGAGGAAATAGCATGGGTGGCAAAGGATACGGTACGCAGCAGCGTGGATTTGGTGGTTATTGCTCAGACAACAACACAAACCTGACTGCCGAGCAGTCCAAAGAGCTCCAGACCCTTCGTGGTAAACATTTCGAAGAGATAACCCCGCTCAGGAATGAGCTTTTTGCCAAGCGTTCTGAGCTCAACTTACTCTGGAGCAAAGAAAA
>JAUVXT010000071.1 GCA_030603465.1 Deltaproteobacteria bacterium | reverse complement strand
TCGAGATATTTGAACCGATCCTTTACATGCATTATATGTTTTCCGATAGTGCTGTCATCCTTTTCGATGAGATCCCATTTGTTCAATACGATGATGCATGCCACCCCTCTTTCATAGGCGAGGCCCGCTATTTTCGTGTCCTGATCCGTGACGCCTTCTTCCGCATCGATAAGGAGCAAAGCGATGTCGCACCGATTGAGTGTCTTTATCGCCTCAATAACGCTGTAGACCTCAAGTTTGAGACTTACCCTGCTCTTTCGCCTGATTCCTGCCGTATCGATTAAGAGATAATCTTTCCCGTTTAATTCAAAGGGTGTGTCTATAGAATCCCTCGTAGTCCCCGGGACTGGATTGACTATTGTCCTGTCGTAACCGAGCACCTTATTGATAAGGGAGGATTTTCCCACGTTGGGTTTTCCGATAACGGCGATTCTTATCCGGCCGCGTTCTTCATCTTCCTCCATGTAAAGGGGAAGATGTTCCACGACCTCATCCATGAGGTCGCCTATGCCAAGGCCGTGCTGGGCGGAAATGCTGTGGATATGATCTATTCCCAACCGGTAGAAGTCGAAGGAGAGCATCTCCTGCTTCAGCCCGTCTATCTTATTGACCGTATAAATAACCTTTTTTTTGGTCCTTCTCAGGATTTCCGCGGTTTCGATATCTGCCGGTGCCAATCCCTCTTTTCCGTCCATCAAAAATATAATGGCATCCGCCTCTTCAATGGCGAGTTCCGTTTGCTCCCGCATCTGTATAAGCATTCGGTCTGATGAGACGGGTTCAAATCCCCCGGTGTCGATGATCGTAAAGGTTTTGTCTTTCCAGGAAGAATCGGCATAATTTCTGTCTCTTGTGGCGCCTGGCTGATTTATGACGATTACTTTCTTCCTTTTCGCGAGGCGATTAAAGAGAGTTGATTTTCCCACATTTGGTCTTCCCACAATTGCGATGATCGGTTTCACTGTGCCGGGCTCCTATCTCTTCCGGTATCCAAATTCCTCAAGCATTCTTGAATCTCTGGTCCATTCTTTTTTTACACTCACGAAGAGCTCCAGGTATATCCTTGTTCCAAAAAATCTTTCCATTTCCAGCCTTGCCTGAGTCCCTATCCTTTTCAGCATACTCCCTTTTCCCCCGATTACGATACCCTTCTGCGATTGTTTTTCCACATTTATCGTTGCCTGGATACGGATCAGGTTTTTCCTTTCGTCTTCCTTGAAGGAATCGACTACCACCGCCGATGAATATGGTATCTCCTGGCTTGTCATGAGGGTTATCTTTTCCCTTATTATTTCGGCCGCGAGGAATCTTTCCGAAGATTCGGTGACCATGTCATCAGGGAAATACTTCGGTCCTTCGGGGAGGATATTCCATATCACATCGAGAAGAGTATCGACATTGAATCCCCGGAGGGCGGAAAGGGGCACAATTTCATTAAAGGGGAGGATGTGACGCAGATTGTCTATCAGAACGAGCAGAGCGGTCTTTTCTATGAGATCGATCTTGTTTATTACGAGGAAGACGGGAATCTTTTTGTCCTTCAATGATCTTATAATAAAATGATCATCATCGTTGAGATCCGAATTGGCTTCCGTCAGAAAGAGGACGACATCGACGTCTGCAATTGTGCTGATCGCAGTGGCAACCATCTGCCGGTTAAGGGGTGATTTGGTGACATGTATCCCTGGTGTGTCGAGAAAGACGAACTGGCACTTTTCGGTGTTTTTTATCCCCGTTATCTTGTTTCTGGTTGTCTGGGGCTTATGCGTGGCGATCGCTATCTTTTCGCCTATGATCTTATTGAGAAGGGTGGATTTCCCCACATTGGGCCTTCCCAAAATTCCGATAAATCCTGATTTAAACAATGTCAGCTCCTCTTTTACTCTTTCCTCTCCCCTGCCTGTCAAGAAGAATAGCACGATTTTATATCTGTCTCGTATTTCTTCCCGCCGGCCATTAAGATAAGGGATTCGATCTCCTGCGAGGGATCTTTCCTTACCCCTATTTTTACCATGTCATATAGATCACTCAATTTTTTGATATTATTATTATTCAACCCGCGAAGGCGCGAAACATCCTTCGGCGAGACACAAAAGGTTACCTCTTTGTCGGGCGTTTTTGCCAGTTTCAGTAGATGCGATGCCATGTCCAAAAAAATCGATCCCTCCACAAGGGCTCCGAAGGCCGGGTGAAAGGGTCCCGCGACAATGGATCCCTCTGTGTCCATCGCTTCGCTTTTATGGAGACCGAGCCTTATCACAGATATGCCTGCGCCTTTAAATCTTGAAAGTGCGTAACCGCAGAGATAAACCGCGTCGTCCATAGAAAGCGGCCGGTATTCTCCTCTCATGTAAGCCTCTGCCAGAGGGGTGTTCTTGAGTACGATTGTCGGATGAATTCTTGCAGTGTCGGGTTTAAGTTTTATAATCTCCGTCACGGTATGCATGAATCCTTCTCTCGTATCTCCGGGAAGACCTGCCATCAGATGGACTCCCGTTTCAAATCCGGATTTTTTAAGGAGCTCGATAGAGCCTCTTACATCATCTGAAGAGTGCCCCCTCTGTGAAAGGTTCAGGACATCATCCACCATCGATTGAGCGCCGATTTCCACCGTAGTGACATCGTATTTCTCGAGAAGCCTGATACGGGAATCATCGATGTAATCGGGCCTTGTCGATATCCTGATGGATTGAACGAGGCCGTCTTTTATGTAAGATTCCGCAAAGCGGAGGAGTTCAATCTGGTAATCGCGGTCGATACCGGTAAAGTTTCCGCCGTAAAAGGCTATCTGTATCCGATCGGCATTTCCGAAAGCAGTCTTGAGATATCCATCGACAGTATCCCGGAATTGCCTTTCCGTGATTCTGTCGGGATGGTTGCCGGCGGTAATCTTCTCATTGCAGTAAATGCACCTGTTCGGACAACCTTTATATACAACGAATATGGGTATAATGAGCGGTTTCATCTTTGATTCACTATGATTTCGCCTCTTCCATTTTTTCCAGGGCTTCCCTGGCCGCCTCCTGTTCCGCTTCCTTCTTATTTTTCCCAAGCCCCGTTTCCGAGATCATACTTCCGGCAGATACCCCGATCTGGAAGGTCTTGTCATGATCAGGACCGAATTCGGCTATCAATTCATATTTTGGTATGGTTTTGAATCTGCTCTGACACAGTTCCTGCAGCAGGGACTTGTAATCGCGGTAGATCGGTTCTTTCCCCCATTTCGCGATGCGGGGCCGGAAAATATTATTAATAAAAGAAAAGACCTTTTCGTATCCCCTGTCGAGATATATGGCCGCGATGATCGCTTCGAAAGTATCGGCAAGGATAGAATTTTTCGCCTTTCCTCCGGAGGCCTCTTCCCCTTTGCCGAGGAGCATGAAATCGCCGATGTGGAAATCGAGCGCCACCTTCGCCAGGGGTTGTTCATTCACCATGGATGCCCTCAACTTTGAAAGTTGACCCTCCGTGTAATCGGGGAATTGTTTTACCAGGATGTCACTTATGCAAAGTTGGAGAACGGCGTCTCCCAGAAATTCTAATCTTTCATTGTCTTTACAGCCCGGTTCCTGATTTTCGTTTACATATGATCTGTGGGTAAGGGCGGTATCAAGAAGGTCGATGTCACGGAATTCATAAGACAATAACTCTTCCAGACATTTAATTTTTTTTAACCTGTCCTCATGCATGTATGACTTTCTTTCCTAATAACTTTTCTTTACTGGCTCCATAAGAGACGATATCCACGATGCAGTTTGCCAGCGACTGATCACCATCTTTGATGAGAAAGGGGATATAATTATCGGAGAATCCTTTAAAAAGCCCCGTTTCCCTGTCCTTCCTGTTTTCTATCAGAACGGATAGCCTCTTCCCGATAAATCTGCTATTGAAGGCGATCCTCTTTTCCCTGCCCAGTGTCCTTAAATCCCTTGCACGTTCTTTTTTGATCGCCTCCTGAACCTGGCCGGGGATCTCCGCCGCAACCGTTCCGGGACGTATGGAGTAAGGGAAAACGTGAAGATAAGCCAGGGGGATACTTTCTATGAAATCTCTGGTATTTGTGAATTCTTTCTCCCCTTCACCGGGAAATCCTACCATAACATCCATGCCGAGGGCAATCTCCGGAATGGCAGCACAAATTTTTTCTATAACATCACGAAACTGCCGGGATGTGTAATTCCTCTTCATAGAAGTGAGTATCCCGTCGTCGCCGCTCTGAAGCGGGATGTGGAGGTGTCTGCACACCACTTTCGAATCCCGCAGATGGGCGATGATCTCATCCGTTATCTCCATCGGTTCGATGGAACTGATCCGCAATCTATCGATAATCCCAAGATTCTCTATCCTTCGCAGAAGTTTTATGAGGCCGGTTTTGGGGACAAGGTCATGACCGTACAGGCCCAGGTGAATCCCCGTAAGTACTATTTCGCGGTAACCGGAGGCGACGAACTTTTTTATCTGTGAGATCACAGCGTCTTCCGGCAGGCTTCTGCTCCTTCCCCTCGCATAGGGGACGATGCAGTAACTGCAGAAAGAATCGCATCCGTCCTGGACCTTGAGAAAGGCCCGTGTATGTCCGGGGAACTGGTCTACAGGGGTAGGCGAGAGTAGTTCCATAAAGGCCATGTCACTGACAATGACTTTCTGCCCGTTTTTTGCGATATTACTTATCATTCGCGGAATTTCCTTTTTCGCCTCTGTTCCCACCACCATTTTTATGCCCGGGAGCGACGTGAGTTTATCCGGGGCAATCTGGGCGTAGCAACCGGTCGCCACAATCGCGGCGGATGGATTTTTCCGGTGCGCCCTCCTCAGAAGCTGCCTCGATTGGCAGTCTGTCTTTCCCGTTACCGTGCAGGTGTTGACGATGTATATGTCCGCTTCGCTATCGAAGGGAACGATGGTGAATCCCCTCTTTTTCAGATCTTCTATAATTTCCGCCGATTCATACTGATTGACCTTGCAGCCCAGTGTTGTCAAAGCGACCCTAGTCAAGTTTTATCCCCCTTTCTATCCATCCTCCTCCGATGACGATATCTCCCTGATAGAATGCCACTGCCTGGCCGGGGGCAACCGCCTTTTGCGGTTTTTCGAATGTAACGAGGGCGGAGTTTCCTTCACCGTCTGAAGTGTGCTTTACGATTGTGGAGTCGACTCCTCGATGGCGGTATCTGATGTGAACTCTCGCCTCTATATCTTTTGAGGAGAGATAGGCGGGTGAAACCCATGAAATGTCTTTCGCGATGAGCCCGCCAAAGAACTGATCTTCATCCCTTCCCACGACAACTTCATTTGTGTCTTTTCTTGTTTCAAGCACATAGTAGGGGCGATCGGAAGAGATATCGAGACCCTTTCTCTGGCCGATGGTTACGGAGTGAATGCCCCTGTGTCTTCCCACTGTCTGACCTTTCACGGTTACGATATTCCCGGGCCGGGGAAGAGATTCCCGGGAATATTTTTCGAGGAAATCCCTGTAATTATTTGGGATGAAGCAAATCTCCTGGCTTTCCTTTTTCACAAGAGATCCGAAACCGATTTTCGCGGCCATCTCTTTTACCTCCTCCTTCGTGCTGTTGCCGTGGGGGAAGATGATTTTTCCAAGCTCTTCCTGTCCCAGTCGTGAGAGAAAGTAGGATTGATCCTTCTTTGTGTCGATACCTTTCCGAATTCTGTAACCATATTTTGTGCCAAGATCTTCGATGCGCGCATAGTGCCCCGTGGCGACATGATCAAATCCAAACTGCTCCGCCAGTTTTATGAGATAAAAGAACTTGATTTTCTTGTTACAGAGTACGCAGGGATTAGGCGTCCTTCCTGAGAGATATTCCGCAACAAAATAATCGACGATCTCTTTTCTGAAGGGACCGGTAAGGTCGGTTACATGGAGGGAAATTCCCAATTTATCCGCCGCGCTACGTGCCTCGGTTTCAGACTTACCCGGAAACCCGTTTTTCATATAGAAGCCTTCTACATGAAAGCCCCTGTCTTTCAAAAGAGCCGCCGCGACGGCGCTGTCTACACCGCCGCTGAGGGCGATTAATGCCTTTTTTCTGTTCGTTGACATAAAAACTCCTACTGATTGTTACGAGCAAACTGGTCTTTTTAAACTTTTATTTCCTGCGTGTCAATCTTAAAGGAATAAATCTATGATTACAACTTATTTGAACTGAACAGCGAGCGCATACTCTGCTGCTTGTGGCGGGATTAGTAAGCGATTTATAAATTTCTTTATTTACAATGAAGACAAATTCTGTTTTAGTCTTGTGAAAATTTCCGACTGATACTTGAACTGAACAGCGAGCTCATAAGAGTAAAAATTATCCTTAACAGCTTCGCTACCCCGACACGTCGGAATTATAATGGAAAGTAACTTGTTATGTAGCGTGGGACAACGCTACAACACATTTGCAGATTTAAGTTACTTGAAAGTCGGAGATTCCCCGCAACACTGCTATAGGGAGATTCGATTTACTGCCGAGGAGTTACCTGTTGTTAAAAAAAATAGTTACGAAAAAAGGGCAAATAAAACCCGGGGAAGTAGATCTTTCCTATAGTTTGCATCTTCTCCCTATAATATGCCTTACGGCAATATTCTTTGTAAATTTTGTTTCCCGCATAATCCTTTCACCCATGATTACCGCCGTTGAAGGCGATCTAAGCCTGAGTCACGGGGAGGCCGGTTCGCTTTTTCTCTTTATCACCGTGGGCTATTTCATTTCATTGGTTGGATCGGGTTATATAAACTCAAGAGTGACTCACCGTGTCACCATTATCTTCTCATCTGTATTCGTCGGGCTGGCTCTTATAGGAATTTCATTTACCCGTTCCGCCTTTGGGCTCGGCACAGGGATGTTTTTGATCGGGATTGGTGCGGGTGCCTATCTCCCATCGGGGATAGCCAGCATTACTCGCTTGGTCGACAATCGTCAATGGGGAAAGGCGCTCGCCATTCACGAATTAGCGCCCAATCTGGCCTTTCTTTCGGCCCCCTTTGTGGCCGAAATATTTTTCCTCTGGTTTTCATGGCGCGGTGTGGAGGCCACTATCGGAATCATTGCAATTAGTGTCGGCATTGTCTATGCCATATTTGGGCGTGGCGGAGAGTTTACCGGCGAGACTCCCAACTATAGATCAGTTGAAGCCCTCTTTCGGAACACCTCTTTTTTGATCATGATTTTTCTGCTGAGTCTCGGCATTGCCAGTTCCATAGGTATATTTACAATGCTTCCGCTTTATCTGGTCGATCAGTGCGAATTCACCCGCGCGCGGGCCAATACCATTGTCGGCCTATCGAGGATTCTCCCCCTTGTCATGATTTTCATAGGTGGATGGGTTGTCGATCGCTTTGGGGCCAGGCAAACGATAAAGTGGGTCTTTCTGATAACCGGTACGATAACAATCCTCTTTGGAATCGTACCGTCAAATATGATCAGTGTGGTGATATTTCTCCAACCCGTACTGGCCATATGGTTTTTCCCGGCGGGCTTCGCTCTGCTGTCATCGATTGTCCCCGAACAGAGCAGGAATCTTGCCGTTTCCTTTGCAACGGCTATTGCATTTACCGTTGGGGGAGGTCTCATCCCGACGGGAATCGGCATAATGGCAGACGTCGGTCTCTTCCCCCTCGCCATGTCGCTCGTGGGAGTACTCGTGCTCTCGGGAGGACTTTTACTTGCCCTTAAAAAGCCCGGGACAGGTTTCAATATTTGACATGAATATCCCTGCCCCAAAGATTATAGGCATGTTTATATTCTTTGCCTTCTGCCCGGATATGTCTCTTTTATAACATGCTGAATGACGATGTCCTTGTTATCGTTCCATCCCAGGTTCTGACTTTTGTTATTTCTTTCGGTGATCTTTTACGATACGTTTTCCCCCAATGGAAAAGCCCGGCCGCAGCGCATACCCAGTCTCTGATATCATCATAAACCGGCACATTGTGTTTCTCGATCAATGCTGAAATCTTTCGCGTATATGGCCCTCCGTTCGCTCCGACAATGATTGGTTTTTTACGTTGACTTGAAAATTCACCAAGATAAGCTATGATTCCTTCATCGAGCGGATCATCCTGGAAGACAAACCATGGCATTACTATATCCACATTCGGATCATCCATGAACTTTTCGATGGCATATCTATAGTCGTCCGCATTGGCTCCACCTGTGACATCTACGGGATTGCCGGTTCCGATAACATATGTGGCGGGATAATGTGAAATCATATCATTTAATGTAGATTCGGTTACCTGTGCAAGCTCCAGTCCCAATTTCTCAAAATGATCGATCGCGCCAATCATCGGACCCGCTCCGTTACCAACAAGAGCTACCTTGTTGCCTGTAGCGACAGGTTGCCACGCAAACGCCTTTGCTACTGCCACCAGTTCTTGATAACTATCAACAGAAATTATTCCGGCCTGTTTGAAGGCAGCCATGATTATTTCATTTGATCCACCGAGCGATCCTGTATGAGATGCCGCCTGTTTTGCGCCACGTGATGTTCGTCCGCTCTTCCAGATGACAACCGGTTTTTGTTTCTCTACTATTACCTTCTTTGCAGTTTCTATGAACTTGCGACCATCTCCAAACCCTTCTACATAGAGGGCGATCACTTTAGTCTGCGGGTCATCTGCCAGATACCAGATCATATCAGCTTCGTCCACATCCGATCGGTTTCCATAACTTACCATTTTGGATAGACCAAACACATCGGCATCTTCCAGGAAACTGATCCCCATAGTCCCACTCTGGGATAAGAATGCAACATTACCCAGTCTTGCTCGAACCATTCTTGATTGACCCTGGAAGGCACAATCGAGTCTATTAGCCGCATTAAACATGCCTATACAGTTTGGACCAATAACTCTTATTTTGTGAAGCTCAGAAAGTCGTTTTATCTCTGCTTCCATGGCCGCCCTGTTGCCGCCAAGTTCTTTGCCGCCTCCTGAGATTATGACAACATTATGAATTCCTTTCCTTGCACACTCTTCAAGAACTTGTGCAGTGACTGAAAGATCAACACAGATTACAACCAAATCTATTGGATCCTGAATTGCATCGAGCGAAGGGTAACATTTGAGTCCTAAAATTTCAGCTGCCTTTGGATTGATGGGATAGACTTTGCCGTTGTAATCATGCCGCGCAATACTATCCAGGACAGAATTTCCAATTTTTCCAGGGGTTGAGGAAGCGCCAACCACAGCTACGGATTGTGGCGTGAAAAACGTTTCCATATGCCCTGCATTTGGTTGCGCTTTGGAAATGGCATCTTTTTTGAATTCCTTCCGCAAAAGAATCTTTGCATCTACAACATAGTATGATTCCGGATATACCACCAGAGGATTAAAATCAATGCTATCAAAGTATCCGGCATTATCGACGCCGAGCCGCCCTATCTTCATCAGGATTTCTACAAGCATGTTTTGGTCTATTGGCCTGCTGCCTCTGTAGCCCTCCAGTATCTTTGCTCCTTTCAGTTCTGCGAGCATCGATTGAGCATCATTTACGGTAATTGGAAGCAGTCTAAACGCGACATCTCTAAATATTTCAGTCAAGACCCCGCCTAATCCTGCCATTATGACCGGTCCAAATTGCGGATCGTTTTGCAGGCCTATTATGAGTTCAATTCCTTGAGGAACCATTTTCTCAAGAAGTATCCCCTTCAGGTGCACATCTTTATTCTGTGAAAGCCTTTTGTGCATGTCAAGAAAGGCGTTCTTTGTCTCCTCTTCATTTTGAAGGCCTACTTTGACCCCATCAACGTCTGTTTTATGTAGAATTTGTGGCGAGACAACTTTCATTACAAGTGGATATCCGAGTTTTTTTGCAGTCTTTATGGCTTCTTCTACAGAATTAACAAGGGCGTAATCCGGAACTGTAATGTTATATTTTCTCAAAATAGCCTTTGAAAGTTCCTCTGTGATTACTTTGTGATCTGTCGCCATCGTTTCTTCAAAAATATGGGTTCCTGAATTCAATTAAAATCCTCCTTATTTGCTAATGACACAACGGGGAAACAATATAAATCGAAAACATCGTTCTTTGTCAAGAGAATAACAAAATGTGTCATGACCGCGTTCACTGAATGTCAAATCTTTCCATCCGGTGCTTATCTTGATCATCATAAGGTTCCCTGTGGTCGCAATTATTATTTTGAAAAAAGGCTTGACAGTTCCGGCTGTAACCGATATGGTGCGCGACTTCGTCTTCTTTTGACCGGGATACCGAGTCTGAAATCCAATAAATTATGCGAAAGGAACATCATGGGGATACTTCAGAAACTCTTTTCATCGAAAAAGCAAAATGAAAATGGAAAATTAGGGAGAAATGATTCCTGCTGGTGCGGCAGTGGCAAAAAATATAAGAGATGTCACCTCGATACAGATGCCAAAAAAAGATCAAGCCAGATTGCAGACGCAGCAATACACGGCGGGCGATAGTTTTGATCAAGATATGATCCGGCTACCTGCTGATTTCAAACCCACGTTGTAGAAAACAGATAAATAATGACCGGTTATCACATATCAGTCAATCCCCCAGTGTTACGTATAGTTATCAGATATGTGAACTGTGGAAAGGGTAGAATTAGTTACGATATGTGATTCATACATTCAAGACCTGTATATGATAATATAATAAAGGGTTATGTTTTCTAAGGACACAAATCTAGCGCATTGAATAAAAAGTAATCTTCATAAAAAACGAAGTCTCGGATTTTCGAAAGGCGGGGAGATACCGAGGAGTTATGAAAACTGCCACCATAGAGAAAGGATTGACTGATGAATACAGACATGAAAGCAAGGATGATGTTTGGAGCTGGGGGCTTTATTATTGGGGCTGCTGTCGCCATGATTATTGGCTTTAGCTGGGGTGGTTGGACAACCTCCAGCACTACCACTTTGATAACCGAAAAGGCGATCTTGGCAAATAAGGCGGCGATCTGCGTCGCCCAATTTATTAAGGACCCAAACTATGAAGATAACCTTAAAAAATTTGAGAAG
>JAUVXT010000297.1 GCA_030603465.1 Deltaproteobacteria bacterium | reverse complement strand
TTTCTCAACCTGCTGTAACTCTATTTTCTCCATAGAAGCAATTTCATCAGTATCCGGCACAAGATATCCGTTGCTATCCAGGTTTCCAATAATCTGTTCGCCAATTCTCTTCTCGATTTCTGTAAAACGTGACAGATTCAGTTGCCACAGCAAATGATCCGCAAGTGAAACACCTTTTGTCAGCATATTTTCGAGTGATGGATTCTCTCCATCCTCCCGCGAATAGGTTGCCCCTACAGGTCCAAAATATTCTATAAAACTATCCCAGTCAAAGTCTTCCCTGCCGTCCCCCTCACCCGTCACCTCTTTTGTCTTTGCGCTGGTCTTTGCAACGTCAATTTCCTGCATCGATTCGCCTTCCGATACGTCATCGAAGGTTTCATCTTCAAGTAAGGGATTCTTCTCAAGCTCCTGATTTATGGCATTAACCAGTTCAATCCTGGAAAGCTGAAGGAGCTTTATGGACTGTTGCAGCTGAGGGGTCATGATCAACTGCTGTGTCAACTTCAACTCTTGTCTAAGTTCAAACTTCACTCTTTTTACCCAAAATCCTTACAGATCAAAATCTTCCCCGAGGTAGAATTTCCTTGCAACCTCGCTATTTGCTATATCGTCGGGATATCCCTCCACCAGAATAGTACCCTCATTTACGATATATGCCCTGTCACATACATTTAAGGTCTCTCTCACATTATGATCCGATATCAAAACCCCAATCCCCTTTGATCGCAGCTTCAGAATGATACTCTGTATATCCGAAACGGCAATCGGATCAATTCCTGCAAAAGGTTCATCAAGCAGTATATATTGTGGAGACGTAACCAGCGCCCTTGTGATCTCCACCCTCCTTCTCTCTCCTCCGGAGAGTGAATAGGCTTTATTTTTTGCAAGATGGGAGAGGGCCAGCTCTTCCAGAAGATCGGCAAGCCTGCTTTGGCGCTCCTCTTTTGATATATCGAGAGTTTCTAAAATTGCCAGGATGTTCTCTTCCACGGTAAGTTTTCTGAATATCGACGGTTCCTGCGGGAGGTAGTTAATCCCCTTTCTTGCCCTTAAATACATGGGGAATAATCCGATATTTTCTCCGTTTAACAGGATACTTCCTTCTTCAGGGCTAACCAGTCCCACTACCATGTAAAAAGTTGTCGTCTTGCCGGCGCCATTGGGCCCCAAAAGACCCACAACTTCCCCTCGATTGACTACCAGGTTAACCCTGTTTACAACCCTTCTTCCATTATACGTTTTTACCAGATCTTTCGCTAAGAGTTCACCCATCTTTTTCTACAATCATTTTTCCTCTTTAGGGTATATGATAGCAGTTACCCTCTCCTTTTCAGCCCTTTCCACGATACTCCTGTTTTCCTTCATGAAAAAGGTTACTTTCCCGCCTTTTATTTTATTTTTTCCCTCCTGCATCATGGTATTGCCCGTTACAAAGACCTTCTGCTCTTCATAAAATAAAACGGCTTTATCTCCGGTAACAATCCGATCTCCCTGTGTTATCCGCACCTTTCCCCGTGCCTCAATCCTCTCTATGTCACCGGCATTCATCGCCCCTATATTGTCACTACCCTTCCTTTCCCCGCCCTCTTTTTTGTAGAAGACATGGAGTTCGTCGGAATTGATTGTCGTATCTTGCTGATTAACTTGAACATTACCTGAGAAGACTGCCAGTTGTTTACTGTCATATACATCCAGACGATCCGATACGATTTGTATAGGTTTACCCTTTTGGGTTATCGCATCTCCCCACACCGGACTAAAAGGGAAGCACACTACAGCAAAGAATAGTATCAAAATATATTTCTTTTTCACAGCCATACCTTTATCCCTACCAGTTTAGTATAGTCGCCTTTACATTAGATAGGAGAGCCAGTCTATTATCCTTTATTGAAATAGATAATCCCTTTCCCTTGACCCTTATACCTTGATTCTCCATCGCCACAGGGCTATCTGTAAAAATCCTCTTATCTCTATATAAATAACTTATATCATCACTCTCAAAGCGGTCGTTACTGTCCGAAGTTACCACTACGTTTCCATGAACTTCTATATCC
The DNA here is from genome assembly GCA_030603465.1 of Deltaproteobacteria bacterium. Lineage (GTDB taxonomy): Bacteria > Desulfobacterota > Syntrophia > Syntrophales > UBA2210 > JAFGPZ01. The sequence continues at coordinate 527 of JAUVXT010000297.1, read as the reverse complement.
TTTGTTTCAGTATTCAAACGGCCTGCATCTCCCGTCATAAAGTAGATCTTACCATCGGAGGTAATAAGCTTTACTCTGACATTCTTAAATGCTGCGCGCGATTCACTCCTGAAATACTGTGCCGTATCTGCGTTTATCTCCCATACGACTTCGGAATCACCCACCTCTGTATAGTGAAAATCCTTTACCTGAAGGTCGGCATTGTCAGAAATGATCTTCAGCATTCCTTCCTTATCATTCTTTCCAACAATCAGAGTCGCAATAATAAACACTATTCCAACGATCACAATAGAAACACCGATAATCGACTTCTTCATCTTTTTCACTTTCGGCTTCCAATTTCACAAAAACTATAACACCCCCTCGTTAATATGTAAAGTTGATTTGGCTTATCCGGAGGGGTCAAAACCGTATTTCAAAGCCACATCACTCCATTTGCCTTGAGCTTTCAGTATAATTTCACAGACCTCTCTTACCGCGCCCCTCCCACCTCTTTGGCGGGTTACATAGTCTGCGGCCTCTCTGGC
>JAUVXT010000159.1 GCA_030603465.1 Deltaproteobacteria bacterium | reverse complement strand
CTACGATATCAAACCCGATGAGATTTACAATCTGGGCGCCCAGAGCCATGTGAGGGTGAGTTTCGACATGCCGGAATACACGGGAGATGTGACGGGTCTTGGAACATTGAGACTGCTTGAAGCGATCCGGAAAACGGGCATCGAGGCCAAATTCTACCAGGCCTCGTCGAGTGAGATGTTCGGAGCGGCCCCCCCACCCCAGAGTGAAAATACTCCCTTCCAGCCCCAAAGTCCCTATGCGGCAGCGAAGGTCTATGCCTACTATGTCATAAAAAATTACCGGCAGGCCTATAATATATTTGCCTGCAACGGCATTCTTTTCAATCATGAATCGCCGCGAAGGGGAGAAACTTTCGTGACACGGAAAATTACCAGGGCGGCGACTCGGATAAAATTGGGGCTTCAGGATAAGCTCTACCTCGGCAATCTTGAGGCCAAGAGGGACTGGGGATTTGCCGGAGATTTTGTGGAGGCCATGTGGCTCATGTTGCAGCAGGATGAACCGGGTGATTTCGTCATAGCAACGGGGGAAACTCATTCTGTCCGTGAATTTGCGGAAAAGGTTTTTCAGGAACTTGATCTCGATTATAAAGAATTTGTTGAAATAGATCAGCGATATTTCAGGCCGACAGAGGTCGATGCCTTACTCGGCGACGCCTCAAGGGCAAAGGAAGCGTTGCAATGGAAGCCGAAGGTAAGCTTTGACCGGTTAATCGCAATGATGATCAAGGCGGATATGGAAGCGGCACAGAAGGAAAAGACACTCATCGATGCCGGATACAAGATCGGCAATGGGAAGTAGCACGCAGGTTCACGGTTCACGGTTCATGGGGTTATGGGGTCACGGTCGAAATGGCAGATAACGATGGTTTTGCAACGGTCTCGGAAAGAAATTCATAACGATCTGGAGAAAAGGCATGGGATTCGATAAGAAAATACTGGGCATCGGGGCCGGATATGTCGGCGGGCCGACGATGGCGATGATAGCCTTCAAATGCCCGCAGCATAAGGTTACAGTTGTTGATGTAAATCATGACAGGATTGCGCGGTGGAATTCAGATAAACTTCCAATATATGAACCGGGTCTGGACGAGGTGGTCCAAACGGCACGTGGAAGAAATCTTTTTTTCAGCACCGATATCGAGAAGGGGATCAAAGAGCATGACATTATTTTCGTGAGTGTCAACACGCCGACAAAGACCTTTGGGGACGGAGCCGGGATGGCCGCCGACTTGCAGTATTGGGAGAAAACGGCGCGGCAGATCAGTAAATATTCGGATACCGACAAAATAATCGTGGAAAAGAGTACGCTGCCGGTAAGAACGGCGGAGGCGCTGGAGCGGATTCTTACCGCCTCCAACAGAGGCGTCCGTTTCGAGGTTTTGTCTAACCCGGAATTTATGGCGGAGGGAACGGCGATCAGGGATCTTGAAGAACCCGACAGAATTCTCATAGGTTCGAGAGAGACCGAGGAAGGCCGAAGCGCGCGGGATGAACTTGTCGGGATATATACAAACTGGGTTTCCGAAGAACGGATTATAACATCCAATATATGGAGCAGTGAACTTTCCAAGCTTGTTTCCAATGCCTTTCTGGCGCAGCGGATATCATCGATAAATTCGATTTCCGCCCTTTGTGAAAAGACTGAAGCCGATGTCACAGAGGTAGCCCGCGCGGTGGGCATGGACAGCCGTATAGGTCCCGGATTTTTGAACGCAAGTATAGGATTCGGAGGTTCCTGCTTCCAGAAAGATATCCTCAATCTGGTGTACCTGTGCCGACACTACGGGCTTGAAGACGTCGCCGATTACTGGGAGGGTGTTGTCAGTATAAACGACTATCAGAAGGAACGTTTTGTTCATAATATGCTGAGCGCCATGTTCAATACTCTTGCCGGTAAGAAAATCTGTCTATTCGGATTTGCCTTTAAGGCGAATACCGGTGATACAAGGGAAAGTCCTGCAATATACGTTGCCAGGAGGCTTTTTGAGGAAAAAGCGCATGTCCGGATAACAGATCCGAAGGCCCTGGACAACGCGAGAATAGACCTTCAGGACCTTTCTGATCAGATTTCATATGTGGAAGATCCCCGCGAGGCGGCATCGGGCTGCGATGCTATTGCCGTGATGACCGAGTGGGATATGTACAGGGACCTTGATTATGCGAGGATTTACCGGTCGATGGCAAAGCCTGCCTTTGTGTTTGACGGAAGGAACATTCTTGACCACAAAGGACTTTTCGAGTTGGGGTTTAATGTGTATCCCACAGGGAAAGGAGCTCTAACGCACTTTTAGCGATGATTCTGGCGGAAAATTTATGGAGAACTATCATAATCAAAGAAGAATATTAGTAACGGGTGGGGCCGGATTTCTGGGTTCGCACCTCTGCGAGAAACTGATGAAAAACGGCAATGATGTGATTTGCCTCGACAATTTCTTTACCGGGACAAAAAAAAACATAGATGCACTTCTTTCAAGGCACAATTTTGAACTTGTCCGCCATGACCTCGTGGAGCCGATACTCCTGGAGGTCGACGAAATCTACAATCTTGCGTGCCCCGCGTCGCCGGTGCACTATCAGTATAACCCGGTAAAGACAATCAAGACAAATGTGATGGGAACGATCAATATGCTCGGTCTCGCAAAGAGGGTGAATGCCACGATACTTCAGGCTTCGACAAGCGAGATATATGGCGATCCCAAAGAGCATCCACAGAAAGAGAATTACTGGGGAAACGTCAATCCCATAGGGATCCGATCCTGTTACGACGAGGGTAAGCGGTGCGCGGAAACCCTCTGCTTCGATTACAACAGGCAGAACGATGTAAGTATAAAGGTTGTGAGAATATTCAATACCTACGGCCCACGCATGCACCCGAATGACGGGCGTGTCATCAGTAATTTCATCGTCCGGGCCCTTGCCGGGGATGATATCACCGTTTATGGCGATGGAAACCAGACGCGTTCGTTCTGTTACGTGGATGACATGATCGAGGGCTTTATACGAATGATGGCGAAATCCAGGGACTTTACGGGCCCCGTCAATCTTGGGAACCCCGGCGAATATACTATTCTTCAACTTGCCGAAGAGATCATACGATTGACGGCGAGCCGTTCAAAAATAATTTTTGAGCCTCTTCCTCAAGATGATCCGCTTCGCCGGAAACCCGACATCAGCCTGGCGGAGAGAGAACTTGACTGGAGACCGACTATAGATCTAGAGACAGGCCTAAAAAAAACGATCGACTACTTCCGTCGCCTTTTGAAGTAAGAGATTCACGCTGTAAATCACAGCGGCGCTGTGCAGAGGTAGAAGACGCGGCTACAAAGGTCAGACGAAGCGCAGGAATGCCAATTTGGTTTGCGATTCCATATTTGAGATGATAGTATCACTGTAATCAGGAAGGAGATACTCCAATGATAAGGTTAGACAATGTTTGCCCTCAATATATAACAGATGAAAAGGGTAAGAAAAAATCGGTTATTTTGTCTATCTCTAAATTTCAAGAGTTGATCGAGGATATCGACGACTTAGCTGCTGTGGCTGAGAGAAGAGATGAACCAGCAATATCTCACAAAAGGTTTCTTGCTGAGTTAAAAAACGATGGCCTCATATAAGATCGAGTGGAAACAATCTGATCGAAAAGAGATCAAAAAATTTCACAAGAAGACCATTTCAAGAATTCTTAAAACTATTGAAACACTGCCTGGCAATCCCTATCCCCCCGGGAGTCGTAAGCTGCATGGCGCAGAATATACATATCGCCTTCGGGTAGGCGACTATAGGATAATATATTCGGTATATTCTGATATAGTGACGATAGAAATCGTAAGGATAGGTCATCGTAAGGGAATATATAGAAGGTTCACCTGATGGCGCGCCTTTTCGATTTAATAAAAATTTTGAGAGCCCTTGTAAAAGACAGGAAGAAAGAAGCGGAAGGGGTCTGAACCTGACCTCATTGATTTTTTTAAGCAAATAGGATCTTATAATATGCAAAAGCAATCAGTCTCCAATTTTTCGCATTCGGATTTGCGATCAAAAAGGATCACGATAACCGGAGGTAAAGGTTTCCTGGGCGGTTATCTGATCGCAAAGATGAGGGAAAGGGGTTGTGGCAATATATCCGTTGCCGGTTACGACAAATATGATTTAACCAGGCTGAAAGATATTCGGCGGATGTATGATGACTTGAATCCGGATGTTGTTATACATCTGGCGGCACGTGTCGGGGGTATAGGCTTCAATCAGGAAAATCCCGCGACTCTGTTTTATGACAATCTGATGATGGGTGTTCAACTGATTCACGAGGGATATCTGAGAAAAATCGACAAGTTCGTGGCTATCGGGACAATCTGCGCCTATCCCAAATTCACAACGGTTCCTTTCAAAGAGGATGATATCTGGAATGGCTATCCGGAAGAGACCAACGCTCCTTACGGACTTGCCAAAAAGATGATGCTGGTGCAGTCGCAGGCCTACCGTCAGCAGTACGGTTTCAACTCCATATTTCTCCTGCCCGTCAATCTCTATGGCCCCGGCGACAATTTTGATTTTCGTTCCTCTCATGTTATTCCGGCCCTGATAAGAAAGTTTTGTCTCGCCGCCTTTCTGGATGAAGGGCGATTTGACTTGATTGAAAGAGATTTGCATAGATTTGGGGATGTGGGCAAAAATATCGATGCGGGTGAAAATAAATCTCCAGATAATTTAATCAAAATACTTTCGGGGTATGGTATAGCTAAATCCCCTTCCAATGAAACAACCGTCGAGGTGTGGGGGACGGGAGAAGCGACGCGCGAATTTTTTTACGTTGATGATGCAGCCGAGGCGATCATCCTCGCAACGGAAAAATATAATAAAAGCGAGCCGGTCAATATCGGCGCAGGGTTTGAAATTGCGATTCAAGATCTGGTAGAATTGATTGTGGAATTTACGGGATTTAATGGCCGGATTCGATGGAATACGGCGAAACCGGACGGTCAGCCGAGAAGAATGCTTGACACATCGAGGGCGTCCGCGGAATTCGGATTCAAGGCCAAAACGGATTTCCGGGAAGGATTGAAGAAAACTGTAGAATGGTATAGAAATTCTGTGATTAAATATGGCGGCACAGCGAAAAGCCATGATGCGTGACGCGTCGTCATTATAATGGAAGGTAACTTTTACAAAGCATGTTTAAGGCCGATGGGGGCATCGGCCCCTACATATTGTAGGGCCTGTTCCCCGAACAGGCCGTGTATCTGAATAGTGCCCAAAAGAATCAATAAGTTATGTCCCTACGCTGGTTCAATCTTGCAGATTGAACCTCAACATTAAAGAGAAGTGTGCTCAATGCCATAGGTCAACGTCAACTTAAGTTACTTGAAGGTCGGAAATTTCCCGCAACAAGTTGCGGGGAGCTTCAAATGAGAAGTGACCCGAAAAAGTATTCTCTACCAACTTCAAGACGATTAGCATTCGGAGGAAGCCATGACAGAAGAAAAAGATAGAAGAAATATGAGAGGAAGACGCCGTGAAGACTATTATGAGGATGAGATAAATCTTCTTGATTATCTGCTGGTTCTGTGGAAGTGGAAAGGGTTCATCATAGCTGGCACCCTGATCTGTGCTATCGCGGTGATGGGAGTAACAATGCTGAAATATCCGGCAAAGTATGTAACAGAAGGCGTCATTTCCTTGAATTTCCCCGGAATAGAGAAACACAAAAATCCCGATGATACTATATTTGATAAAGATCAAATTATTACTCCAGTGATTTTATCCAGAGTAGCTACCGCTCTTAAAAAAGGAAACGAGGCCTATTTGATAGACAATGTGAGAAAAATTATAGGGATAAGAGCGATAATTCCACCAGAGATTCAAGGAAAAATAAATGCTGCTAAAAAGGGAAAAACATCATACCCATTTTTCCCCAATAAGTTCAGTTTAGACATTACCCTGGGACAGGACGATGTTTTTTCGATAAAAGAGAGAAATCAGATATTGCTGTCAATAGTGGATGAATACAGAAAAGACTTTGAGAAGAAATACGGAGAAGAACCGCTGGTAGTGATTGATTT
>JAUVXT010000025.1 GCA_030603465.1 Deltaproteobacteria bacterium | reverse complement strand
GTGGAAGAGACCCTTTACCAATATCCGGGGGTAAAACTTGCCGCAGTGATAGGGGCTCCCGATCCATACAGGGGGGAGACCGTCAAGGCCTTCCTGGTTCCGAAAGATGATGTTGAAGGAGCACTCGACGCCGGTGACATTCAGGCTTTTTGCAGAGAGAAGCTGTCTTCATTTAAGGTTCCGCGGATTATCGAATTCCGTGAGGAACTCCCCCTTTCGTCGGCCGGCAAGATATTGCGCCGCGCGCTCAGGGATGAAGAAAAGAAGAAACTGGAGACCGGGTAGTTTAAAATAAAAATATATGAAGGAATGAAAAGGATTATGCGAAACTGTAAGGAGAGAGGTCCACCAACCTGTAGAGGAAAAGGCAGAAGTCCTCCAGGAGTTTACTGACAGGAAGAACGAGGCGTCCTGTTCTGTATTTAGCATTATAACATTTTCATTCCCATCATGAAGGTTGGACACTCTTTCCGTAACAGAAAAATGTAAGAAGGGAGTACATCATGAAAAAAAGATTTTCTATTTTAACCGTGGTTTCAATTCTGGTAATGGCTTTTGCCGTCTTCGGCTTTACCATGACGGCGGCGGCAGAATATCCCGACAAGCCTGTTCGATTAACAGTACCTTATAATCCGGGCGGTGCCACAGACTTTCAGGCGCGCATCGTGACCATGAGGGCTCAGATCCATCTGAGTCAGCCGATAGTTATCATCAATAAGCCGGGAGCCGGCGGTATGGTAGGATGGAACTGGATCGTGACGTCTGCGAAGAAGAACGGATATGATCTCTTTTCGTACAACCTGCCCCACTTCATTGCCCAGTCCATTGCCTTCCCCAAAAAGGCAAGGTACAATATCAGAAACTTCGAACCCATAGGCAACTGGGGTAATGATCCGGCCATTCTGGTAGTCGCCAAGGACAGCCCATTTAACTCGGCCAAGGATCTCATCGAGTTTGCCAAAAAGAATCCCGGCAAGGTTACCTGTTCCGGCGCCGGCCTTTATGTGGGTCACCATATTGCGCTTCTCCAGTTGAATAAGTCCTGTGGGGTCAATGTAAAATACATCCCCTATACCGGTGGAGTCCCCGCGCTCCTGGGCGTTATAAACGGGGAAGTGAAGTGCGGTTTTAATAATACATCCGACGCCTTCCGCAGCAAGGATAGATTAAAACTGCTGGCTATTGCAGACCTGTCTAGAGATTCCTTTGTTCCCGATGTACCTACCTTCAAAGAGGAAGGTTACGACATCGATGATACAAGCTGTAACATGAGGGGTATCGGGGCTCCGCAGGGGACGCCTCCGGAGATTCTCAAGAAGCTTGCAGACTCATTTATGAAGATGTGCAATGACAAGAAAATACAGGGGAAGATGAAATCTACCGGTTCCGGGATGAAAGTAATCGGCCGGGATGAATTGAAAAAGGTCTGGCAAAAGAAAGAGGCCTTCCTGAAAGAGGCGTTGAAAGGTTTGTAAGAAGTTTCATTTTAGTTGGAGAGGGCTTTGCCCTCTCCAACTTTTTTTTGTATTTTGATTGGATTATTTTATAAATGCTCGTATTTATAGGATAATCGGGTCAAAATATATTTTCTGTGTGAGGTTCTAGCATTATGTTTGATGGTTTGATTGGTGTTGTCAGTCACTTGGGTAATCTTTTCACACTTTACAATATGACGATTCTGGTTTTGGGCGTCATCGGCGGAATCATTCTCGGGGCGCTTCCCGGCGTGAGCCCCACACTGGCCGTTGCCCTGCTGGTACCCTTTACCTTTTATATGGAACCGGCAAGCGGCCTGATCCTCCTGGGCTCTGTATATACTTCATCCGTTGCCGGAGGGGCAATATCGGCAATACTGATAAATGTTCCGGGCGCCCCTGCCAATATAGCAACGCTGCTTGACGGTTATCCCATGGCGAGATCGGGCAGGGCGGAGGAGGCGCTCTATACGTGTTTTATCAGTTCCTTCATCGGCGGACTCTTCGGAATGGTGATTATGATACTCTTAACCTTGCCGCTCGCAGAATTTGCCCTCAAATTTCGTTCCACGGAGATATTCTGGGTGGCGATTCTGGGGTTGACCGTGGTCGCAGGTCTTGGGACGGGAAACATGATCAAGGCCCTCATATCAGGCGCCTTCGGGATATGGCTGAGCACAATAGGAAGTAACCCGATTACCGGGGAATTCAGGTTTGTGTTCCACGATATATTGATGGGCGGCATCAATATCATACCGGCCCTGATCGGACTATTTGCAATACCCCAGGCCTTTTCGCTGGCCGAGTCCTATGGAGCCCAGCGTACTGCATTCAAGATCCAGCGGGAAAAAGGTCTCTTCGGAAAAACCTTCATTAAGGTGATAAAGATGTTCAGGGTTCAGACCGTCGGCTCCATTGTAGGTTCCATTGTCGGAATAATCCCCGGCGTTGGCGGACAGGTTTCCGGTATCGTCGCCTATGATCAGGTGAAGAAGATATCGAAGCACCCCGATAAGTTTGGCACCGGTATCCCCGACGGCGTGGCGGCGGCGGAATCCGCCAATAATGCAATGGTGGGTCCCTCACTTATTCCGCTTCTGACACTAAGTGTACCCGGTAGCCCGACGGCTGCCGTGCTGTTGGGCGGGCTCCTTATCCACGGAATCTTTCCCGGTCCCGATCTCTTCCGGCTACATCCGGCCATTGTCCACACCTTTATCGGCTCTCTCGTTATGGCACAGATAGGAATGTTTTTCTTTGGAACCATAATCGCCCGCTATTCCAACTGGGTTGTCAGAGTTCCCGACATCTATATGTCTGTATCGATAATCATACTTGCCACTTTTGGAACTTATTGCGTGAGCAACAACTTCCAGGACGTCATTGTCATGTTCGGCATAGGGCTTATTATGTACTTAGGGGATAAATTCGGCTTTTCCGCGCTGCCGGTGGTAATGGGAGTTATCCTGGGCGTCATTGCTGAAAACAATTTTTTAAAGGCCTACCTGATAGCCGGGGCCGGCGACGGTTTTTTTGCCCAATTTTTCACAGGGGGGATTAATGTAATAGTAATTCTGCTTAGCCTGTTTTCCGTTGCCTACGGTATTTACAGCGGCATGAAGGGGAAGAAGGCTCAACCTCAGAGGAGTGATATCATTGTTTCTGTCATCACATTTGTTGTTGGCATATCGCTCCTTTGCTCTCTGGATGTAGAAGATCCGCTATCATCAATCTTTCCCGATGCGACACTGCTTGTCATGGTATTTCTGTCAGGGTTACTTTTTATTATGACAATAATGGCGATCAAGAAAAAGAAGGTATCCACTCGGGGTGCTGAGGGACGTCTTGCATTTTCCAGAACCAGGGTGATGATCACTATGGTACTCGCCGTAGTCTATCTCTCCTTGCTGGACATTTCAGGGTTTTATTTTACATCGGCACTCTTTTTCTTCGCCTTTGCCTCTATCATTGCCCTTGACAAACAATATTTTTTCGATCACATTCGCAGCAGGGTTGTGACATCGGTCTGCTTTGTGGCCGTTCTGTACGTTATTTTTAACGTGGTTTTAAAGGTTCAGACCCCGACCGGCTTTCTGTTTTGAGCTGAATAGCGAGCGCAATTCCCGCAACTTGTTGCGGGGAGCTTCAATTTTAGACTGAAGTGATCTTATAACTGAAAAAGAGCCGCTTTTCATGGAATAATTGTTGAAAGGCGGCTCATTCCCCACGGATTACCTGCTTCCAGACCCTTTTTTGCAACAGAAATAGTTGTTTGCTAAACTACCATAAAAGAACACAATGAATGAAGGTATCTAATGGCTGAAGATGGTTACCATGATATGCTGGAGCTTCTTCTGGACAATACCCATGAGGGGCTCGTGATTTGTGATTCCGCAGGGAAGATTCTCTATTTCAACCATTCCTACGCGGAGATGTACAACATGAAGCAGAGGAGTGACTTTGGCAAGAACATCAGGGAATTCTTCCCCCGTGCGCGGATTCCCGTAATCGCCCGGACGGGAATTCCCGAATATGGCGTTATACATAAGTGGAAAGGAAAAGATCTTGTTGTCAACAGGATACCCATAAAGGAGGGATCCAAGGTCAAACGTGTCATTGCCCAGGTACTCTTTCGGGACATAAAAGAACTGAAGGATATGAACGAAAGGGTCGCCAATCTCAAGATAAAGATAGAGAGCATGGGGGCAGAGCTGAGGAAATTTCTCCAGGCAAGGTACAGTATCAGTGATATTATAGGTGACAGTTATCAGACAAAACAGCTGAAGAGGCAGGCCGCGAAATATGCCTCGTCGTCACTTCCCATACTTATTCTTGGCGAGAGCGGGACGGGGAAGGAGCTTTTCGCACAGGCGATTCATCGGATGAGTCCCAGAGCGGAGAGGTCCTTTCTGGCGATAAACTGTGCCGCCATTCCCAAGGAATTGATGGAGTCTGAACTCTTCGGTTACGAATCGGGCGCATTCACCGGAGCTACGCAGAAGGGGAAGCTCGGTAAATTTGAGATGGTAGAGGGCGGCACCCTTTTTCTGGATGAGATCGGCGACATGCCGCTGGAGATGCAGGCAAAACTCCTCAGGGTCCTGGAGGAGAAGCAGATAACGCGACTGGGCGGATCCAAGACCATTCCCGTTGAATTTTCACTCATTGCATCCACGAACCGCAATATTGAAGATATGGTAGAGAAGGGGACCTTCCGCGCCGATTTGTTTTATCGAATAAATGTCTTTGTGTTGAAGATTCCTCCTCTGAGAGACCGGAGAGAGGACGTCCTTCTCATTGCCCGGAACATAGCGGATTCTTCACTGGCCGATCATGGCACGGAAGAAGTTGTCTTTTCACGGGAGGTGGAGTCTCTGCTCATGCAGTATGACTGGCCCGGCAACATGAGGGAGGTGAGAAACGTCGTCAATTTTGCCATGCATTACCTGTTGCCCCATGAAAGCGTGATCGAACCCAAACACCTCCCTCCGTCACTCTTTGCGCGAGTGGAGGATCATTATTCCAAACCCGTTTTGTTGCCCCTGAAAAAGGGCGTGGAGAATAGAGAAAGGGAGATTATTCGTGAAACGCTGAGATCGACCTACGGAAACAAGGTAGCAGCGGCAAAAATTCTGGGTGTATCGCGATCAGTTCTCTATGACAAGCTCAAGAAATATAGTCTTCTCGGATAATTATACAATTTCCCCTTTCATGAGCAGTTATACCTGCACGTATTGCCTATGAATCACACATATTTTCTGATGGTGCGGCACGTGTCCGAATATCAAGACACAATACGTTTTTCTGTATGGAAAACAGGACACATGTGGCATCGATTTACACGATTATTTTTCTAAATTATTCCTAAGTATCTTAATATGCATGTTTTATTTATTTGGCACCAAAAATGCATCTACAGAAAGAGAAGAGGCAAAATCGTTTTGCTTTTCAGGATGTGAATCTGTTTCAGCCCCTTAACCGCGACAATCGATTTATTACCAGACAATAGGCACCCAATCTTTCTCTCTGCCCTTAACCGGCGTCTCAGTAGTGACGGTATGTGTATATAAATTTTGTTTAAAAAGTGGAGGAGACAATGAAAGGACATCTTGATGGTATCAGAGTAGTTGATTTAACGGCATATTTATCGGGGCCTTACTGTGCCATGAACCTTGCTGCAATGGGAGCAGAGGTTATCAAGGTTGAGAGGCCCAAAACAGGTGATCCCTGCCAGTGGAATCCTCCCTTTGCCGGTTCCGATGGGGTGACCTTCAGCAGGAAGGACGACAAGGATGTGTCCCTCCTCTATCTGAAGCGAAATAAAAAAAAGAAGAGCATCTTCCTCAACCTGCGGAGCGATAAGGGGAAGGAAATACTAAAGCGCCTCGTTGAGAAGAGCGATATCGTTATAGAAAATTTTGCACCCGGCGTTATGGAACGTCTGGGCTTCACCTATGCCGAGTTTGAAAAAATCAATCCAAAAATTATTTACTGTTCAATTTCCGGGTACGGGCAGGACGGCCCCTACCGGGACCGGACGGCCTTTGACCTGACTATTCAGGCAACGAGCGGCATCATGGGAGTTACGGGCTTCCCCGATGGTCCTCCCACCCGTTGCGGGGCATGGATCGGTGACCTGATTTCTTCTTATTACAGTATGACCGGCATCCTGGCCGCCCTCGTATCGCGAGAGAAAACGGGACATGGTGAGAGAATCGATGTCTCGATGCAGGACAGTTGTTTCTCCACGATTATGGATGAGGCCCTCGATTTCCATCTCTCCATCGGTGTTCCCATGAGAACGGGGAACAGGAACCCCAGACTGGCGCCCTGGAATGCCTATGAGGCGAAGGATGGATACATTGTAATCGCAGTGGCAAACAACGCCCAGTGGGAGGCATTCCTGGGAGCCATTGAACGGGAGGATCTCAAGGGGGATGAGCGTTTCAAGAATCCTGAAGGTCGATTCAAAAACTCCGACACTGTTGAAGAGATAGTCATTGCGTGGATCAAGGGATACACAAAAGAGGAAGCGTTGAAACGTCTCAGGGAACATAAGGTCCCCTGCGATACTGTGCCCGAAGTTGAGGAAGTTCTGGAGGATCCCCACCTGAAATACAGGGGCATGATCCAGGAACTGAAGCACCCTGTTTACGGGGGGATGGGCGTAAAAACCGCCGGATTTCCTATCCATTTTACCCGGCTTAAGGGGGATCTATCCCAGTCGGCGCCCTATCCCGGCCAGCATAACGAAGAAATATACGAGGGATTATTAGGCATCGAAAGAGAGGAGGTGGAAGAACTCAAAGAGGAAGGGATCATTTAAACCAGGTGGGCGAGAATAAGGGATTATTTGAAAGCTAGAGAGTGTCACGATCCAGCATAAAGGGGTTCGTGACATTGAGTCGTTATAGTTTCAAAACTCTCTATGAATCACAATGTTGATATCAAAAAGAAAGGGAGGAACTATTATGAAAAAGCGAATTTACCTTTTATTAATCGTGGCAGTAACGGTCATTTTCATTGGAGGCACGACACTGGTCCAGTATGAGTCCCAGGCGGCCAAACCGATACTGATCAAATTTAATTACGCGGGACCAAAAGCACCCCCCAGTTTGCATCCGCTCAGTGAAGCCATTCGCTATTTCGCCGAGAAGCTGGAGGCAAATTCGGAAGGCCGTTTCAAAGTCGAAGTATACTATGGAGGATCTCTCTATAAAGATGATCCCACGCAGTACGCGGCGCTAAGATCCAATGTCATTCAGATGTGCGAGGTGAGTGGCGGGCGACTGGGAGGAGAGATTCCGGAGACCTTTCTCATGGAACTGCCCTTCGCCTTTAAAGACATGGATCATGTCTACAACTTCTTTACCGGCAAGGGGAAAACGGCCTTTGAACCGCTCTATATGAAACATGGCTATAAGTTGATGGCCTTCTGGCAGTATGGACTCCAGGATTTTGTCTGCAGTAAGAGATTCCTCGCATCGCCCGATGACTTCAAGGGCGTCAAATTGAGAATTCGTCCCTCCAAGCTCGTAGAAGCGCAACTGAAGGCATTAGGTGCCAGCGCCCAGGCCATTCCCTACATGGAGACCTACACGGCCCTGCAGCTCAAGACGGTAGATGGAGCGGAGTGTCCCCTGGCGGTCATTCAGGCCGTCAAATGGCATGAGACGGGTAAATATATTACCATTTCCCGGCACAGCCTCCTCTTTGCCGCCATACTGGTCAATCCGAAATTCTACGCCGGTCTGCCCAATGACCTGAAAAAGATTATGGAAGACACAATGGCCGACGCCACGACCTATGGCCGGAAGTTCCAGGAAAATATAGAGATGAAGATGCCCTGGATCATGATGTCTGAAAACAATGCCCAGCAGTTCAAATGGCTGACGGAAAAAGAGAGAAATGTCCTGAAGAAAGCAGTTCAACCTGTGTGGACCGAGTACAAAAAGAAAATACCGCAGAAATACTTCGATGTCTTGAAGGAGACAGAAGGGAAGTAGCAGGCTACAGCAGACACCTCCTTTGACCTTCGCGTAATGGCGGGAAAGGGTCCCCCGCCCGCCATTACGCCGGTTCAGGGAAAACTATTGGGACAATTACTGTTGATGTGTTGCAGTTATTCGCTAATCTGATGCAGGTTTCTTGAAAACCGGAACAAAAGAGTAAAAAATGGATTTTTTTAAAAAAATCAGCGCTGTAATCTTTCAATTTGAAAAATGGTTAATCATCCTGATGTTGACCTTTACATTTCTTCTCAGTTTTGTCCAGGTAGTGATGCGCTACGTTTTCAACATGGGCGCCGCCTGGATACCGGAGATTATCGTCTTCTGTTTCATTATCGTAACGCTGGCAGGGACAAGCACGGGCGTCATCAGCGGCGTCCATATCGGCGTCGATGTGCTTGTCAAGAACCTGCCAAGAAAAATTAAGTGGTATCTGAGTATTTTTGTCAGCATCTGCGGACTGACCCTCTATTCCTTTATCTGTTATGTAACCTATGCCTTCGTTATGTATTTCAGGGATATGGGACAGTTATCCATCGTTACCGAGATCCCCATTTGGATCACCATTTCATACATCCCCGTATCATTTGCCTTTACCGCCTTTCACTACCTGGAAATGCTGGTGAAGCATCTACAGGAGAGAAATGGTGTGGAAGAAGGGGACGCTATTATAGAAACCCGGTAGGTCTACGTGCTAGTGCTTCATTATTCCGGAGATAGGAAGTTGTCATGTTACTGATTTTGTCTTTGTTGGTAATACTGTTCGGTCTTATGTTTTTGAGTGTCCCCATTGCCGTTGCGCTGGGTATCACCACCACCATCAATCTCATTATATTTACCGATATGGATCTGCTCTTTATCGGCCAGAATATCTACGCCGCCCTGGGCAACTATTCCCTTCTGGCAATTCCTTTTTTCATCCTGGCAAGCAACATCATGAATGAAGGGGGGATTGCAAAACGGTTGATCGCATTTTCGGAAGCCGTTACGGCCGGTATCACGGGGGGGCTCGGCATGGCTGGCGTCATGGCCTGCGCCTTCTTTGCGGCCATTTCAGGCTCCAGTGTTGCCACCGTTATAGCTGTTGGGACTATTATTATTCCGGGAATGGTCAAGGAAGGTTATGACCTGAAATTCGCCACAGGCCTGATAGCCTGTTCGGGCTCCCTGGGCATTCTGATTCCGCCGAGTATTCTTATGATTATCTTCGGTGTCCTTGCCGATGTATCCATCGGAAAGCTCTTCGCTGCAGGCATGCTGCCGGGCGTAATCCTGAGCATGCTCCTTATGACATACGTCTATGTGATTTCGAAGAGGAAGGCCTATCCACCCTCTCCCGTCCTAACCTTCAAGGAAAAACTCGACAAGATGATGAAAAACGGTTCCGCCCTGCTCATCCCCATCATGATACTGGGTGGAATCTATGGCGGTGTGGTAACACCGACGGAAGCGGCTACGCTGGCCGTCTTTCTGGGCCTTGTTATGGGGTTCTTTGTCTATAAAGAATTGAAATTGAAAGATATTCCGAGAATATTCCTGCAATCGGCCGAGATGTCGGCCATGATCCTGATCATCCTCGCCTTTGCCTATTCCTTTGCCTTTCTACTCTCCTTCTTCAGGATTCCCGACATTCTCACTCAAATGATGTTTGATGCCGGTATCAGCGCCTGGGTGTTCCTTGTCTGTCTCAATGTCATCCTCCTGCTGGCGGGACAATTCATGGACCCATCATCGATTATGCTCATTTTTACACCCCTGATCGTATCTCTGGGATCGGCTCTGGGCATAAATCTGGTCCACCTCGGCATCGTGGTGACGATGAATCTGGAAATCGGCCTCATTTCGCCGCCGGTGGGATTTAATATTTACGTCGGAAGCTCACTGAGTAAATTGCCTCTCTATGAGGTTATGAAATCAACGCTTCCGATTTTATTCATAATGCTCTGCGCGCTCATATTGATTACCTATGTGCCGTGGATATCTCTGGTAATACCCAGATTGTTTTTTGGTTAAGATCCGGTGCAGGCGGCATCTTCCGAAACTGTTCTCGATAAGATGCTACGTAACGGTGTTTATACAAGTTAATTACTTTTTAAGGAGAATCATCAATGGAACCAATAACTCAGGAAGATGTTTTCTTGATTTTAAAACTGATTGAAGAATCGAAATATGATGAACTGCATCTGGAAATAGGAGACCTGAAATTAGATGTAAAAAAACAGGGCAACAGGGCATCCGTCGTCGATTCGAAATGTGTCCCCGAAAAGTCTGCAAAGCCTGCTCTTCCCGCGGCGCCCCCTGAAGAGATAAAAGACGAGCGCGTTCCCGACACTGGCGATGCAATTATCGAAGAAAGCGGCCTCATACCGATCAAAGCCTCCATGCTGGGGACCTTTTACAGCGCCCCCAAACCGGGGGCACCCCCCTTTGTGGAAGTAGGCCAAGACATAACCGCCGATGACACGGTATGCATTATAGAGGTCATGAAGCTTTTCAATACGGTAAAGGCGGGAGTGAGCGGGCGCGTTGCCAGGATCTGCGTGAAAGATGGTGAAATGGTGGAATTCCAGCAGACACTTTTCCTGGTGGAAGAAGCTGACGATCTGGACGAGGGGAAGAGGAAAAGCGCCTGATGAAGGTTTCACGTGTCTTTGTTGCCAACCGGGGCGAGATCGCTCTGCGTATCATAAGGGCTTGCCGCGATTTGGGAATAGAAACAGTTGTGGCGGTTTCGGAAGCCGACAGGGAGAGCATGCCCGCCAGGATGGCCGACCGGGTCCTTTGTATAGGACCTCCTCAGGCAATCAGCAGTTATCTAAAGGTGGAAACAATCATTGCCGCCGCCCTGGGAAGCGGAGCCGATGCGATTCATCCGGGATATGGATTTCTGGCGGAACAGCCCGATCTCGTGGAGGCTTGCGAAGAAAACAACCTCATATTTATAGGGCCGAAGGCGGAGAATATCAGACAAATGGGGGACAAGCTCCTGGCCAGGAAGATGATTGGCGAACTGGGAATTCCCGTCATTCCGGGGTCGGAGATGGTTTCCACTAGTGACGAGGCAAAAAAAGCGGCAAAAAAACTGGGGTTTCCTGTTCTGATAAAGGCGGCAGCAGGAGGGGGTGGTAAGGGGATAAAGACGGTCAATGTCCCCGAAGGTCTCAAGGATGTCTTTGAGGAGGCGTCCGGTGAAGCCCTTGCCGCCTTTGGCGATGACAGGATATTTATCGAACGCTACATCGCCAATGCCCGCCATATAGAGGTTCAGATTATAGGAGACAGGCAGGGCACTATCATACATCTCTTCGAGCGAGACTGCTCGCTCCAGCGCCGGTATCAAAAGATACTCGAAGAGGCGCCCTGTCCCGTAATGACTGCCGAACTGAGGGAAGAGATCTGCAACGCCGCGGTACGGATTGCCACACATATAGGTTATGAAAATGCGGGAACCATAGAATTCGTATTCGATCAGGATCAGAACCTTTTTTACTTCCTCGAAATGAATACGCGCATTCAGGTGGAGCATCCCATAACGGAAATGATCACCGGTTTCGATCTCGTCAAGGAACAGATCTCCATTGCCGCCGGGAATCCGCTCAGTATCTCTCAGGCCGGCGTAAGAATGTCGGGTCATTCCATAGAGTGCCGTATAAATGCGGAGTCACCGGACAAGAATTTTCACCCCTCTCCGGGACGGATCGACGCATGGGACCCGCCGGAGGGTGAGGGAATAAGGATAGACAGTCACTGTTACACCGGCTACGTCGTCCCCCCCTACTATGATTCGCTCCTTGCAAAACTTGTTACATGGGGGACCGATCGTACCGATGCCATTCAAAAGATGCAATACGCGCTGGATAATTTCAAAGTATCCGGTGTGGATACAACGGTGCCCTTTCACCAATATATATTAAAAAACAGTGATTATCTTGAGGGAAGGATAAACACCCGATGGATAGAAGATACCGTTCTGAGGGAGTATGTAAAATGAAAAATATCAGACTTGTAGACACCACTTTGAGAGACGGGCCGCAGAGCCTGTGGGCAACACGTATGAAAACGGCCCACATGCTTCCGATCGCGCCCGTTATGGACGATGCCGGCTTTACGGCCATAGAACTGATGGGCACCTGCCATTTCGACGCCTGTCTTCGATACCTGCGGGAAAATCCCTGGGAACGGGTCCGGTTGATGGCCGAAGCGACGCCGAAGACACCCATATCGGCATTGATTCGAAGCAAATCACTCACCAGCTTCAATATCGTTCCCGATTCCGTAATCGAACTCTGGATAGAGCGCTGCGGGGCAAACGGCATCGAACGGCTCATGATCTTCGATGCCCTCCATGACTGGAACAATCTGAAAGACTCGGTGGCGACGGCCCGATCTGCGGGTATTCAGGTCATGATACCCCTGGTCTATTCCATCAGTCCCGTTCACACCGATGAATTTTATGCCCGAAAGACCACCGAAATGATGAAGGAACTAAAACCCGACGTCGTCATGATAAAGGATTCCATCGGACTTCTTACCCCCGATCGTGTCAAGACGCTGGTGCCGGTCATAAAGAAAGAAATCGATAATCTGCCGCTGGAGATGCATTCCCACTGCACGACGGGACTTGCCCCCATCTGTTGTCTCGATTCGGTACCCCTCGGCGTCGACATTATAGATGTGTGCGCCTCACCCCTTGCCAATGGCCCTTCACATCCGTCGACGGAAAATATAACGATGAATCTTCGCAGGCTCGGCTATAATCCCATAGTGAATGACGAGGCGGTGGCAAAGATCTCCGACCACTTCAGATATGTGGCGCGAAGAGAAAATCTCCCCATAGGGGCACCCGTTGAATATGATGCCTTTCAATATGTCCATCAGGTGCCGGGCGGCATGATATCCAATCTGACGGCCATGCTGACAGAGAGGAAAATGGGACATCGTCTGGATGAGGTACTGGAAGAGGTGAGCGTCATCCGGGAAGAGTGGGGCTATCCCGTCATGATTACGCCCTTCTCTCAGCTTGTGGGAACGCAGGCCGTATTGAATATACTGCTGGGGGAACGCTACAAGGTATCGACGGAAGAGGGTATCAGGTATGTGCTGGGACATTACGGAAAGACACCCGCTCCCGTCGATCAGAACGTGCTGGACAAGATAACGAACCTCCCCGAGGCGCAGGGATTTTTAAACTGGACCCAACCGCAACCCACCATCAAGGAGTTGAGAAAAGAGATGGGACGTCCCGGAATTTCCGATGATGAACTCCTTCTGAGGGTACTCTTCGCCGAGGAACACGTGGAAGAGACCATAGCAGCCGGTCCCATCAAGAGGGACTTCCCCCGGGGAGATAAACCGGTAGTGGCGCTCATCGATGAACTGACGAAGCGGTACGATCATCAATTTACCAGTATCAGGAAGGGAGATTTTTCCCTGCAACTATCAAAAAATTACGGCGCATAAACACCTTTTCGCTTGTCTAAGATGCTTTTTCGCCAGGATTTATTCGCAAAAACCATCTTAATGACCGCTCAAAGAAAATTATGCTTGAACAACTTTATTATAAAAAAACCAAAAAATGGACACGGGTTTCTGACCCGGCACCCATGAATGAATAACAAGGAGGCACACCATGCAGGAGGTCGTAATAATAAGTGCGATACGGACGCCCATTGGGGCATATTGCGGATCATTGCGGGATTTTTCCGTGGAGAAGCTGGGCGCAATCGTCCTCAATGCGGCGATCGAAAAAGTGGGGATAAAGGCGGAAGAGGTTGATGAAGTCGTCTTGGGGCAGGCCTTTGCAAACGGTGAATCTCCTAACCTGGCGCGCCTTGCCCTCCTCGAGGCGGGGTGGCCCGTGGAAATTCCGGGTATGACCCTGGACATGCGGTGCTGTGCCGGCCTGCAGGCCGTATGGTCGGCTGCCATGGCAATAGAGACGGGAAATGCCGGGATTGTGGTGGCAGGCGGGTCGGAAAGCATGAGTCGCGCCGAATTTTACATTCCCGGGGAATTAATGAAGTGGGGCGTGGGGGGGAGGAAAGACCCGAAGTGGGGGTTCTCACCGCGTCATCACGGAAATCTGGCCCTCTGGGGATTGCCCTTTTACGACAGGATACAGCGTGGCAGGCCCATGCACCAGCCCATAGAAAAATTCGGCGAGCTCAACACCATGATGACCTGGGCCGAGACGGCGGCCAGGGAAGAGGGCATAAGCAGGGAAGATGTTGACCGGTGGGCACTCGGCTCCCATCAGAAAGCGATCAAGGCCATAGATTCGGGAATATTCAAGGAAGAGATTGTCCCCATTAGCATCGCAAAGAAGGGCGGGGAGGAGACCTTCGATACCGACGAAACGCCCCGGCGCGACACTACGATAGAACGGCTTGCAAAACTTCGCACCCTCTATCCCGACGGCGTCTGCACTGCGGGAAATTCATCGAGCGAAAATGACGCGGCCGCTGCACTGGTTGTCACGACACCCGAAAAGGCTAAGGAACATAATGCCCAACCTCTGGTCTATCTCAAGTCTTTCGGAGTGGCGGGCGCCGATCCGAGATTGACCTATCCGGCCGTCCCGGCGGCGGTGAAAAAGGCCCTTGCGAAGGCAGGTCTTACCATCGACGCAATCGATCTTATCGAAATCCAGGAGGCCTTCGCCGCCCAAGTTCTGGCCGATGCCAAACTGATGGGCATCCGCAAGGAAGATATGGATAATAAAGTAAACGTCAACGGTTCTGGAATTTCCCTGGGCCATCCCATCGGTGCCACTGGCGCGGCACGTCTCACCACGCTGGTCCATGAAATGGCGCGCCGCGACGCCCGATACGGTCTCCTCACAATCTGCGGTGGCGGAGGGTTGGGGATCTGCGGCATCGTTGAAAGAAAAGAGGGATAATTGAGGAGAACAGAACAGCTAACCGCACGAATTATGTATCCTGTCGCTCTAATATGTTTACCAAAACAGCAATTTTTACGAGTTCATCAATATTGCCTTTGGACTTAGGCGAGGTTATTTCGACAATGCGGATTGCGCCCTCGTTTTCCCTGCCTGCTTCATCAAGACCACGGAGGTGTCCACCTGCCTTTCGGGGATAGACCAGTACGTTCTGAGGAGTCGATTCTTTTCTGTCTCTGTTGTGAGGGTGTATCCATTCTTCTCATAAAATGAGATTGCCCATGAAGCGGCCTTCCACGTGCCGATAAGGATCGGTCTGTCGGTCATGCCTTCCAGATGTACAAGCAACCCTGTCCCGATTCCACGTTTTTGTGTTTCTGTCCGGACGTAGGCATGACGAATGAGAGTAACATCCATTTTATCCTGAATGCCCATAATCCCTAGAAGCTGCCCCTCCTCTTCCATGCACCAGAAAATAACGCCGTCATCAATCTCCTGTTGAAGTTCTTCAGGGGGCATATAGGGTTCGTGCCAGCGGTCTTCCGGCATGACCCCTTCATACACTCCGGCGGCATCATTAATGATCTTGAAGAGCGTATCAAAATCCGATTCTCTGCATTTTCGTATCATCTTTGGTTAAATGGACGCTGCCCCTCGTATTTTGCCGGTGAACTTGGACCCCTTGGGTAGGTTATCAAAATATATATCCTGCCAGGGAATTACAATGAGAAATTCCTTGAATTTCTTCAGCTCGATTTTCGCATATTCTGATGACGAAAAGAGTCTAATCGTTTCCGAAGCCGCCTTTCCTTCAATGCCGGATACTATGGAAATATCTTCAATCGCGGCCCAGGGGATAAAGATGGGTGGCATGAGCAGAGAGACAGGGACGGGTTTTTTAATAACGATGCCATCTTTCATTATTCTGGAAAAGACCTTGTTCCTCGCAGAGTGCCCACATATGTTCGCCTTTCCGTAATTCAGATTAACGTTCTGATACTGCGGCCCCGCAGCATTGAGGGGGAATGCCTTTCGAATCGAGAACCATTTCAGTGCGCGAAAAAGATAAATAAAATTAACAATCAGTATAATGCCAATGAACGATAAGGTGAAGATGGAGTAATTTTTCATATTTTCACTTCTCTTGGAATTCGCCGGATGCGGCTGCGAGACCGAATACTTGTCGTAACTCTATGGGAGGGGACTTAATCTCGACAAATACAGTGTCTTCAAGGGCCTCTACCCGGTGACCTGCTGCGCACGGATGGCGACAGACATCGCCAGGCCCGAGCACGAAGGCCTCGTTGTTAATTATGGTTTTGAGTCTGCCACTGACTACATAGATCAAGG
>JAUVXT010000292.1 GCA_030603465.1 Deltaproteobacteria bacterium | reverse complement strand
CGAATCTTTCAGTCTCTGAGATGCCAGCGCGATGTTGGCATTTGCCCGTTCCATCTGCGCGGAAGCGAGATCCACCCTGGCGACGGCCATGGAAAAGGCCGTATTTATATCATCGTATCTCTTTTCGGAGACAACCTTCCTTTCATAGAGGCTGGCAAGTCTCTTCTTTTCCTTTGTCAGATTCGCTACATTGAGTTTCGCCTCTCTCAGAGAGGCCTTCGCCATTTCCAGCTCTGCCGTGGCCCACCGGCGATTGAGAAGTATATCACTCCGGTCGAGTCTTACAATCTCTTCATCACCCTTTACATAATCACCTTCATTGACAGCTATCCGTTCAATCCTCCCCGAAATCTTTGACCCCACCCTGGACTCATACTGCGGCAGAATCGTGCCGGTTGCAATGATCGGTATATAGAGATCTCCCCTGTGTACCTCGACGGCGCTCACGCGGATCTTCACCCCGGAACCCTCTTCCGGCGGCTGGATCTTCTCTGAATTCCAGTTTTCGTTATCGCAGCCAACCAAAAGAGTTATATACAAAAACAGGCACGGCACGATAACTTGCCAGAGTCCGTCTCTTTTCACTTCTCCATCCCCTGCGCATAGATATTGATCCCCATGGCCCGCTCCAGCCTCCCCAACGCTATATTATACTCGCTGAGGGCATTGTAATAATCCGATTTTGTCTTTGTAAGAAGCGTCTGGGCATCGATTACATCGGTCGAAGTCGCCACCTGCTCTCTGAATCTTTCCTCATTAATCCTGAAGTTTTCCTCGGCCTGTTCGATGGCTACCTTTGCTACAAATATGTGTTTCTCCGCCTCCTTCAAAAGGAGGTAGGCGTTCTTTACTTCGAGGGCAATCTGGTCTTTTATGTTCAACAGTGTATTTTTTGTCTGTTTCTCCCTGCTTTTTGTTGCACCAACGTCATATCTCGTTTTCCCCCACTCCCAGATATCCCAGTTGGCTACCGCCATGAGATACCATTCTTCCTGATCCTGATATTTACTCCCCGACAGATCCGGATCATCTCCATATTTTGAATAATTGCCAACCACGTTTACTGAAGGGTAAATCTCGCTCTTCGCGACGGTTACCGCCTCCTTTGCCCGCCTGACTCTGAATTCATACTCCTTTATTACAGATCTCTTCTCCAATGCCACATCGAGGCATTCACCCATATCCTTTTTAAAGGACGTGTAGTTAAGAATATCCTCCACCTCTACCGGATCGTCTATATCACGGCGCAGTATGGTATTAAATTTCGCCTTGGCGAGGGCGACCCCATTTTCTGCCCTGACCAGATCCTGCTGGCCGTTGGCCAGTTCGACTTCCGCGTAGAGGAGATCATTTTTTGGAACAATTCCAACTTCAAAAAAATTCTGGGCTATGTTGCGATGGGCCTTTAGCTGTTCCATCGATTGCCCTGCCACATTCAGAATCCGTTCGGCCTTCAAGATACCGAAATAGCCCTCTTTGACCTCCAGCACTACGTCCTGTTTAGTCGCTATTTCACCCATGCGGGATATTTCGACGCCGAGCTTGCTCATACGGTAATTGCCCGTTATCTTTCCCCCCGTGTAGACCGGCTGCGTGACCTCCATGGCCCATGTGTAATTATCCCGTGTCCCCAGCTGAGACCCCAGTGTTTTTGATACCGGCGGCTCATGCAATCGTGTATAGTTATAGGATGTGCTCAATTTCGGATAAAAAGATGTTTTCGCTCCCTTTTTCCCAAATTCAGAGGCTTTGATATCCTCTTTAGCCGAATCTATTAGCACGCTTCGCTCCAGCGCAATATCGATACTCTCCTTCAATGTCAACTTCGGCACATCTCCATCGGATGACGCCGACGCAACAGCGACAATCAAAACGAATAAGAGTGACAGAATCAAATTTCTTAAACAAAACTTCACCAACATATTTGACCCCCTATGAATTTATATCATTTCGACCGCTTCTTTTAGAATACCGAGAAGTTCGTAAATATTAACATCTCCCAAAGAAGGGTCGAATTCCTTTATATTGGTTTCGCGAACATTGACTCTCTCCGCAGCAAGGCTGCGGGGAATCTCCGACCGAAACAACGTGTTATTTAACCTCAACATCCTTCCCGAGGCTCTACTCGGGCATTAATTAATACTGATTCATAATACAAAAAGCAGTTCTTTTAAAGAAAAAACTGAGTATGATACAGTATTTAGTTAAAATAAAGGGAGGGATTGCGAAGAGATTTAACATACCCATGGGATAACATTGCATCATTCAGCAAAAATGCCGGTACTGGCAAATCCGCTAAAAGCTGTTTAATCGCAAGCTTTTGCCCCTTGCTTGAAAGTAACCGTTCTCCGTTGTGTCTATCACATTCCAGTCAATTTGAAGATTAGTCAGAGATGTATCCTGTCACCGAAATTTCCAATTTTCCTGTTCGTTTATTACTTCCTGAAGTCGAGGAAATCAATTTTGATCGAGTTATTGTATATTTCTTTGTAACTATTCAGCATAATATATTTTAAGTTCTTTGAAAAAAGTTCTTGACACTGTTTTGGGGCGGTTTTCAAAAAACCCGTTGCAATCTAAAGACATGCCCGCAATGATGCTGTAACGTTACTGGGCTGCCTGGTTT
>JAUVXT010000278.1 GCA_030603465.1 Deltaproteobacteria bacterium | reverse complement strand
AATCGTTCAGGATTTTATTTACTACCGCTTCATGAAATATCCCTTTCTCACGATATGAATTCAGATAAAGTTTAAGGGATTTCAACTCTACCAGAAATTCGCCCGGCACATAGTCGATAACTATCTCGGCAAAATCGGGTTGGGAAGTCATAGGGCAGAGGCATGTAAATTCCGGAAATCTGATGTTTACCCGGTAATCACGCTCTTTGCTTTCGTTCTCTATCCTTTGCATAAAACCTCACTAATAAGTAACAGAATGGTGTGTCGAGGATGGCAATTCCGATCTTGACAAGATATTGACCGAGAATCATTCCCCCTACGGTTTTTACGGAATAAACACCGGAAAAAGCTATGCCGATAAAAAGCACAGAATCGATCAATTGAGATGCCATCGTAGAAAGATTATTTCTTACCCAGAGGTGTCTTCCCGCAGTCCTCCTCTTCCACCAGTGGAAGGCCCAGACATCGTGATTTTGAGATATAATGTATGCTATCATCGATGCAAGAACAATCCTCGGCGTAGCGCCCAGGATGACATTGTAAGAATCCTGGTACTTCCAGAAAGGCGCCGGCGGAAGTATTTTCCCTATAACAAGCATCAGCGCCATGAAGAGGGACATAAGGAATCCCATAATTACAAGATTGTGGGCCTTTTCCTTTCCTTCAACCTCTGAAACGACATCGGTAAAAAGAAAGGTTATGGGATAAAGAATAATGGCTGCCGGCAGCATCAAACCCCCTATAGTTATTATTTTGGAAGCCATAATGTTTGACAGGAGGAGTGACGAAACGAATAAATATTTTATAAATTGAATATTTGATAAAATCATGTAAAATTCCTATTGAAAGATATTCACAAATAAGGTTTAACCAAATATCACTGGTGGGAATAGGTGTCAATTAATTTCAAGTGCTCTTCTTTCTTGACACAAAATTGATGGTCTTGTAAAAAGTTAAGATCGGATGGCAAAGTAAAAAGCTCCAAATTGAAGGCGCGCAAATCCTGAGGAATGAGGTGTACTTACGGTACGCCGCAGTGACGAAGGATGCAGCGGAACGCAGAAGTTGGACTTTTTACGAAGTCGTCAGGATTGACAGTTTGATAATCGCTCTTAATCGTTGCAAAAACCTGAAAAGTGAAGTTACATGGATACAACATACATTCAAGAGAGAAAAAACTTTCTCTCCCGGGCCAATAAAAACCTGGAGGATGGACTATTTGACGAAGCCATTGCCCTTGCAGAGGAAAGGCTCTCGCGTTACCCGGAAGATTCGGATGCGCACATTATCACCGCCACCTGCCTGATCCGGATGGGTAATTTAACACAGGCCTGGGAAACCTTGAGTAACCTGGATGGCTTGATCCGGGAATGGTCCCAGGCGTATGAACTGCTGGGGAATATATACAGAAAAAAGGAGCTCCCCGAAGAGGCGATAGAATCGTATCAGAAATTTCTTTACCTTAATCCCGACTCACCGATGAAACAGCACATCTCAAACAAAATCGATTCCCTGAAGCATATCGTTGAAGAGAAAGAAGAAGCGATGGAAAAGCCGGTTGCCGCAGAAGAAGAACCGGAAATGGAGGCGGCGCCGAAGGAAAGAGAAGCAGAAGTCGAAAAGGAAGGGGAAGGAAAAGGTGAAACCTTGATGCAGCACCGGTTTTCGTGGACATTGACCCTGGCGGAGCTGTACTCTCAGCAGGGACATCACGAAATGGCCCGTGATGTGCTGAACCGGATGCTGGAAAATGATCCCGAAAACATAGAAGCCCGGGACAGATTGAAACAAATGGATTCCTCAAATGATAATAAGTGGATCCCGGTAATCGATGAATTGAACCGCTGGTTGGAGAATCTGCGGAGGAGCGGATCATAATAATGGAGGAAAGGATCCGGAACATTCGGTCAAAACTGGAATCACAGGACATGGGCGGAATCCTGTTTTTTGACCTGACGAATATCCGATACCTGGTCGGTTTTACGGGAAGCGCGGGGGTCCTGTTCGTAGGGAGAGAAAAAGTAATCCTGGCAATCGATGGCCGTTACACAACACAGGCCCGAAGTGAAACCAGGGGCTGTGAGATCATCGAATTCAGAGATAACATAGCGGGAATTGCCGGAATTATTTCCGACCTTCGGTTAAATTCGGTAGGGGTTGAAGCTCCCGCAATAAGCTTTGAAAATTATTCAAATCTTAGAGAAAAGATAGGGCATGTTGCACTGGAACCCCTGTCGGATGATCTCGATTCTCTGAGAATTATAAAGGAAAGGGGGGAAATAGATCTGCTGAAGGAGGCCGTTTCAATATCCGCGGATGCCCTTCAGGGAACACTGAAAACTATAAGGCCGGGCATGGAAGAAAAGGATATTGCACTGGATCTGGAATTCCGGATGGGAAAAGGTGGCGGTGAAAAACCGTCTTTCGAGACAATCGTAGCTTCCGGCGCCAACGCGGCCTCGCCTCACGCAAGGCCTCAATTCCGCAAGATTGAAAGAGGAGATTTTGTAATAATCGATTACGGCGTCGTTTACGAAGGCTACCATTCCGATGAAACCTGCACGCTGGCTGTCGGCAAGGTGACGAAAGAGCAGAGAAAGATATATGACGTGGTCAAAGACGCCCACGACAGGGCGCTGGATGCAGTTAGGGCAGGTATTCTCTGTAAAGATGTCGACGCGGAAGCCAGAAATTGCATAGAAGAAGCGGGCTATGGACAATTTTTTCCCCATGGCACGGGGCACGGCGTGGGCCTTGATGTACACGAGGCGCCAAAAATATCGAGGGAAAGCACAGATTATCTGGAAGAGGGGATGGTAATTACGATAGAACCGGGTATATACATCCCTGAATTATTGGGGGTCAGGATTGAAGATATGGCCCTGGTTCAAAAAAATGGATGCGAAATCCTGACAAAGACGTCCAAGGACCTCAAAATATTATAATATCTTTTATACTTAAATTGACAGACTCGTAAAAAGCTCCGCTATGCCGACACGTCGGCATT
>JAUVXT010000059.1 GCA_030603465.1 Deltaproteobacteria bacterium | reverse complement strand
AAGGGCAAAACCGTACCCCCCCTGCTGTGCCAGTGACTCCTTGGTAACGTACATTGAAAACTCGAGGCCCTTGCATTCCATGGCAAAAAGTTCGAGCTCCGATAGAACTTCCCCGATGGGTTTTCCATTGCGCGTTGCCGCGATGCTGGCGATATAATGCTTCACAATCCGCAATCCTCTTCCGGCCTCGCGTGCAAATGACGATTTTCCTGCGGCCATGCGGTGCAGAAATTCCATAACAGTTTCAGTATTGCCCCATGTAAGCTCCAGTCCGTCCGTATCCTGGGATGTTATCAGCTTTCGTTCATAGGCTTCAAAGAAAAAGGACATGACGACGCCTGCACTGATCGAATCGAGGCCGTATTCGTCGCAGTACCATGCGTATTCAAGAATGCCGTCAATATCAAAAACTCCGAGGTTGGTAACGGCGGCTGCCGTTTCGTATTCAGGCCCGTCAACGGCCACGATCCGGCCTGCGTGAGGCCCTGTTGTAAGGGTATACTCTTCGCATCCCTTGGTGCAGCCCAGCGTACAACCCGGGAAACAACCGTCCGGTTTTTTTTGCTGAAAGATTTTGCTTTCAAAGATAGTGCAGGATATATCTTTTGCGCGAGCGTCTGCACCGAATTGATAGTTGTTTACCGGAAGCAGGTGATGGGGATTCATCATATCGATCAGTGCGGTCGTTCCGCGCTGTCGAAGTCTCATGGCAGTGGGATCAACGTCACTGATGACTTTGCGGAGTTTTTTAGAAGCACTGCGCAGGAGTTCACGATCCACAGGTTCGTTGGAAATACCTTTTGACATATCGCATTTTGCGACGATGCCCCTGAGACCTTTTTCGTGCATAACGGTACTCAAACCGCCTCTACCTGCCTGTTTGGCGCGACAGCGGTGACGCTGGGCATCATAGTATACGCTGTTGATGCATCCAAAGAGTGTATGCTTGGCGCCAGTGCCGGCGCTTACGTAGGCGACGTCGGACGGCCTGCCTTTACCCTTGAACCGGTCAATCAAATCCTGGGCTTCCAGTAGGGAGAATTCGGTTTCCGGCGCCTCCACAATCTGAATTTCGCAGCGATCTCCATCTATTACAACCATTACCTCTTGCTCAGACTTTCCTGTGATAGAAATAGCGTCGAATCCGGCATGTTTCACAAGCGGAAAGAAATAACCGCCCACATTGGAATCGCAAAATGTTTTTGTAAGCGGTGAGATCGATCCGACGATAAACTTCCCCGTGCCGACAAATCCGCTTTCTCCGCAAAATGGTCCACCGGCGAGGGCCAGAACATTTTCAGGGCTATCGTATCTCGTATCCGCAGTGGTTCCATCGAAGACGAGTTTTAAACAGTATCCTCTTCCACCGACGAACATGGCTCGCGTGGCATCCGGGATCTCTTCCACTGATATTGTGTGGCTGCTAAGATCGATCTTGAGCAAGCGATCGGTGTATCCTTTGTTTACAGTCGATTTTTCGTATGAAACTGAATTTATATGCATATGTAGCTCCTCTGCCCCTGTGAAAAACTCCTTTTTTGGTTGCGCACTATAGGAACAGGACGTTTTTATGTCAAGAAAAATCCATATAGTAAGTTTTCAAAATTCCATAATTTCTTGATTCAGCACGGTAAATCTGTCCTTTTATGCCATAAAATCTCCGGTTTGCTTCTTCAGGTAGAATGAAAGATGACAGAATGACCGGTGAACAAGCATGAGAAGCGACCAGTCTCATCGGACCTGTCACCGCTTGGATTATTGATGGGCCTGATATCCAAGGTATTTGTGTCATTAATGATTCGAAAACATCCTGTTTAATCCATTGCCCCCGTTTCATCCTTTACAAAAATGCGGTTTGCAGATAAGGGAAGCGGTGTGAAACTGAATATGACAAAGGAATCGCTATGTGGGGAAGTCACGAAAGTTTAAGGTATAGATAAAATTTCGCTATTCGGTCACAGGGTTCTATGGGGAGAAGAGCATTCGATGTATATTATGAGAAGGAAGAATTATCTGCACTGGGCCTGGATCATTCTCGGTGTCTGTTTCTTTAATCTGTTTATGAGTTATTCCGTTCGCCTCGGTTATGGCGTCGTTCTTCCGGAAATGATACGGGATTTGAACCTCGGAAGAACCGCGGGAGGGACTATCTACAATGCCTATCTTTTTACGTACATCATATTGGCGCCCTTTGCCGGTTATTTTACCGATAAATTTGGTGGCCGGAAGGTCATCACCGTGTGTTGTATTTTTTTGTGTATCGGCGTCGGACTGATGGGAACTGCCGGGAATCTGTTGACGGCCAGTCTTTTTTTCGGGATTGCCGGGATGGGTGCTACCGGAATGTGGACACCTGTCATTACACTGGTTCAGAGATGGTTTGCCTTCCACCGGAGAGGACTGGCGCTCGGTATTCTTTCTACGGGATATGGTTTGGGCTTTGCGGCAATGGGGGTCGTTTTCCCGTGGATTGTGAGAAATTACAACTGGCGGTTAAGCTGGTATCTGCTGGGTGGCATGGCGTTCGTTATGATCTTTGCGAATTACTTTCTCTTAAAAAGTGATCCCGAAGCATCAGGGTACCAGCCCTGGGGACACGGTTCTGTTGGAGAGAAAAGAAAAGGGACTGTGAGAAATTCTGATGGACCTGTTCGACTGATAACCATTTTTAAAAGTAGAAATTTCTGGATAATCGGGTTGTCATATTTCGCAATCTCTTATGCCATTTATGGAACCATGACTTTCATGGTTGACTATGCGAGATACCAGTTGGGACTGTCTCTGGAGAAATCGAGTTTTTTGGCCACCATACACGGCTTCGGTCAGATCGCCGGGGTGTTGATAATACTCCCATTGTCGGACTACCTGGGGCGGAAAAAGACTATTATTATATTGAACACGATGATTGCACTTTCACTGGCGGGGATACTCTATTCTGGAAGCGCATGGTACCTGCTCTACATGTGTGTTGGCTGGGCGGCGATTTTTCAGGGAGCTGCGTTCCCTGTCTACGGCGCCTGGACGCCTTTTTATGGACTGGGCGCGATAATGACTCACTGGATATCGGGCATTACCAGGGACGTGACGGGTATGTACAATTATGCATTTTCAATAGATATTATCATGGCAGTCGCTGCTCTGATTTTGATAAGTTGTATCAAGAGTTCCACCGAAATGAGGAGTTAACGTAATTTTACCGGGAAACCGGTAAGTATTTCAGCCAGTCAGAGAGGATTCATGTTCGGGTATATCCTTATTTCCATATTTACAGTGATGCATGTTTACGTCTTCTGGCGCGCCACGTCGGTGCCATTTCTGAGGCGCCATGTTCACCCTGGGATTATTATCGGGGCAGGGGTCTTCCTCTGGATAATATTCTACCTCGGCCGTACCGTCGGTCACGGTGGTTCGGGGACAATGGCGTGGTGGCTTGAGATGTTGGGTTTGCACTGGATGTCCGTTGTATTCCTTCTCTCTATTCCCCTTTTTATGATTGACATAATCACGGTGTGCGGTTTTCTCTTCCCTCGATTCGCTCCATCGCTCAGGGGGGTTGCGCTGGTGGCTGGTCTGATCCTGTCCGTAATAGCGCTCATTCAAGGATTGCGTCTTCCCGAGATTCATCGATATGATGTCACGATTCCGGGGCTCTCTCGCGACCTTGATGGAAAAGTGATCGTTGCATTGTCTGATCTGCACCTGGGATCACTGATCGGCAAAAAATGGCTGGCTGCCCGAGTGGATCAGGTGAAAAGGGAAAATCCTGATATAATCGTTTTACTGGGAGATATATTCGAGGGACACGGCGCACCTGTGGGAGATCTCATGACTGTCATGCGCCGTCTCTCCGCACCACTGGGCGTGTGGGTTGTTCCCGGAAATCACGAGTTTCACGGGGGCAGGGATGGAAACATGGAGCCTATAAAAGCCGCGGGATTTCATCTGCTCCGGGATCGATGGGCAGAGATTGTTCCGGGACTTGTACTGGCGGGTGTTGATGATCTCACTTCCAGTAAAAGACGTGGCCGCAGTGTAAATCATATCGAGAAGGCCCTTGCCGGGCGACCCGCCGGAGCGACGATTCTTTTGTCTCATTCCCCATTGAGAGTCGATAAGGCGGCGAAAAGGGGTGTGAATCTTATGCTCAGCGGACACACCCACGGCGGTCAGATCTGGCCATTCGGTTATCTTGTCTGTCTTGTCTATCCTTTTCTCTGGAGGGGCGGTACGATGTGTCCGGAATGCCCATCATCGTAAGCCGGGGTACGGGGACATGGGGGCCGCGAATGCGACTCTGGCGGCGGGGAGAAATTCTTCACATAACCTTGCACAGTTGATAAGGGGTAAGACCTCGCTTTTTGCCACAGCTTGTGACGTGGTTAGCGAGCGAATAAAAAATAACATTTTCCTTAACAATCAGAGATTCCCCGCAATTTATTGCGGGGAGCTTCAATTTATCCAAAAATTCGGTTTGTTTCTCTTCCTGAAGCCGACAAAATCAAGTGTGAAGAGAAAATAACGAACTCCGGTCCGTAACCACTAACGATGAAAACCAGCAACACCCTCATGCATTCGAACTGCTTGCAGCCTGTTGGTTTTCAATATGGACCTGTTCATATACCTGCTTGAGCAAACGTTGCCCCACGATTTTCTGGAATTCCTTCTCATTCAGAAACTTAGCAGTGATCTCCTCGTTCTGATCCATTCGGTCGATGAAGATCCCCTCAAGGGCCTTGAGGAAAACAAAGCCGAAATTCTCCATTGTATTGGCCAGCGCCGCCTGCCGTAGCCCCGAATCGGCCATGGCATCTTCGCGAATGGAATCAAAGAATAACTGGTCACCGGGCTTGAAGTCTGTGCCGAAGCGTTCATTGAGAATATCGATAAGTTGCGAGAGCTCAATTTGTTCACCATGGCCGATGCCGGTTCCCACTTCCGTTGGTCCGGAAATTTCTCCGCCTTGCCCGGCACGCAGATAGATCGATGTTTCACTTATCTTTTGAAGTCGGTAGTATTTGAGGGCGATTTCATCATAAAAACTGTATCTTGGACCCACGTTGCGTTTCGGAAGTTTGGTCAGTAAAAAACGGATGTATGAATACAGTTTCTCAAGGTCGGAGTCCTGAAAGGGGATCACCTGCGAGAGGAAAGCATACAGGTTCCGGTAGGCAGTCAGCCATCCCCTGAATTCCTCTTGTGAATCTTCATCCAGCGATTTGAAGCGGGTGACGGCAGGATCGATACAGGCATTCATTGCTGCATGATCCGCTGGTGTCTGTGATACCTTGGGCTTGTAAAATACCTTGCTGAACTCCTCGACCTCGCTCTTGAAATAGACCTGCTGCGCATCCAGTTTCGCCTGTAATTCATAAAGCTGCCGCGGGTGTACCTGCTCGCCGACGGACGTCTGCTCATAGTAGGGCTGGAAGGCATCCAGAATCTCTTGTGTGTCATTAACGAAATCAAGCACGAAAGTGCTCTCTTTTCCCGGATGTGTGCGGTTGAGCCGCGAGAGTGTCTGCACGGCCTGTATGCCCGATAATCTTTTATCCACATACATGGTATGCAGAAGGGGCTGATCGAATCCCGTCTGGTATTTCTCGGCTACCAGAAGCACCTGGTATTCGTCGGTGGCAAACTTTTCGGGCAGCCCCTTTTCCTTGATGCCTTTGTTCATGCCGACTTCGGTATACTCTTTGCCTGGTATATCGGGATCGGTCACCGTGCCGGAAAATGCGACGAGGGTCTTGATGCCTGTGTACCCCTTTTCGGCAATGTATTTGTCGAATTCCTGCTTGTACCGGACCGCATGCAGACGGGAAGAGGTCACCACCATGGCCTTGGCCCTGCCGCCGATCTTGTGACGTGTAAAATGATGGAAATGCTCCACCATGACCTCGGTCTTTTGCGCAATGTTATGCGGATGCAGGCTCACGAACCGTGCCAGTGCACGCGCCGCCTTTTTCTTATCCACTTCGGGATCATCCTCGATGGATTTGATAAGCCGATAATATGTCTTATATGTGGTGTAATGTTTCAGCACGTCCAGGATGAAACCTTCTTCAATGGCCTGTCTCATGCTGTAGAGATGGAAGGGGCACGGTTTGTCGTCGGGACCGGGCTGGCCGAAGACTTCAAGAGTCTTGTATTTGGGAGTGGCGGTAAAGGCAAAGAAACTGATGTTCGGCTGTCTGCCCCGCTTCGCCATTGTGCGGAGGATTTCTTCTTCGTAGTCCGGCAGACCTTCTTCTTCGGCCTTGGCCTTGACTTCCTCTTTGATGGCCGCTCCGGCCAGCACTCCTTTCAGCTCTGTCGCACTTTCACCACCCTGGGAACTATGGGCCTCATCGATTATGACGGCATACCTCCGGGCAGGTAAATCACCGATCTTCTCAGTCACAAAGGGAAATTTCTGCAATGTGGTGATAACAATGGGTGTACCCGTTGCGAGGGCCTCTGCCAGTTGGGTCGAGTCAATATCGATCTTCTGAACGACCCCCTGCTTATGTTCAAACTGGTAAATAGTATTCTGAAGTTGTTGATCAAGCACGAGCCGATCGGTGATGACAATCACTGAATCGAATACCTTTTCATCCTCGTCATTGTGAAGGGATGAGAGGCGATGGGCCAGCCAGGCAATGGAATTGCTCTTCCCGCTTCCCGCCGAATGTTCAATGAGATAGTTGGTGTCGACACCTTTATCCCGCGCATCCACCACCAGTTTACGCACCGAATCGAGCTGATGGTAGCGGGGGAAGATCATGGTCTCTTTTTTGACCTTCTTGGCGCCCACCTTCTTCTCCTCAATCTGGAGATGAATAAACCGCGCAAGGATATCGAGAAAGCTGTCACGTTGCCACACTTGCTCCCAGAGATATGCCGTCTTATATCCGTCAGGGTTCTCTGGATTGCCAGCCCCGGTGCCATTCCCCAGATTGAAGGGCAGGAATCGTGTGGCATTGCCTGAGAGCCGTGTGGCCATGTAGACCTCATCGGGGTCAATAGCAAAATGCACGAGGGTTCGTTTTTTAAACTGGAAGATCAGGTCTTTCGGATCACGGTCGCGCTTGTACTGTTGGATGGCGTTTTGCCATGTCTGGCCGGTCATGGGATTTTTGAGTTCAGCCGTGATAATCGGAATACCGTTGAGGCTGAGGACAAGATCCAGCGTGTTGTGGTATGCGGCGCTGTAGGGAAGCTGCCGCGTCACGGTCAGACGGTTGGCCGCGTAGAGCTTCTGTGTTTCGGGATTAAGGCCGCTGGCCGGTGCAAAGTAGGCCACACGAAAAAGCTTGCCGAAGCATTTGAATCCATGCCGCAGAACCATGAGACAGCCTTCATGATCTGAATTCAAGGCTCGGCAGAGATCGTCGAGGAGTGTTACTTCCGCTTTGTCTTTCTGGAGGTTCTTGAGATATGCCCATTCCTTTGGCTGGGTTTCCCGGATGAACTCCAGCAAAACCGTCGGAGCAAGCCCCCGTGCGGGGTCGAATGTATCCCTATTGCCTTTCGTGTATCCTGCCTTTGTGAGAAGATGCTCCTCAATGGCAGATTCAAAGGCCGTTTCTGTGTGCTGTCCCGGCATTATTTTGATTCCTCCCAGTCTATATTATAACCGGCCACTAAAAGACCATCTGGTCCAACATCCTGGTTGATGTTCTTGTCCGTTTCTTTATCTTTTTCTCTTCCCTTTAATTTAGCAAACTTATCTACCAAAGATGGAGCCGCCTCCGGCTTATCGAAGATTTGCTGTGGAAGACCAATGCGGAATGAATGTTGTTTAGAACCAATTAGAGGATATAAAGAAAGAGGTGCAACAACGAAATTTACCCCTTGGTGAATCTCAATATCATCTTTACGATAACGCTGCAGGTATTTTATGATTACTCGATAGTATTCTTGAAAAAATTTTTCATCATCTATTTTCCACTTTTCTCTTGCTTTAACATCGCGTGGATCATCCAATAGAACTGATATTGGAATGGTATCAAGGCGAGCAATCGAAGCAGAAGTCGTTGAAGGTAATCTACCATTGATACTAATTACCCTGGCAGCCTGTCCTTTGGCCGTAGCAATGAGTGTATTATCGAACCTCCTCGAACGGCCTTTTGCCTCCAATACGTGCCACTCTCCAAGTGCGTCTCTACCTGCCAAATCACCTCTCGCTCTACTTCCGTTCATGATTTGTAGAACACCTCTTGCCCTTAAGGAATCAACGTGCCCTAACCACGGAACAGATAGCTCGCTCTCTGCAACCAACTTTGTAAAAGCCATTCCATACCAATAAGTTGCAGCTGCCTTTTCGGACATATCAAGTGAACTGTAAGAAGGAGACAAACATAAGTGACCCCCTCTTTTTTCTAGAAAGGAAAGCGCGGCTATTCCCATACCGAAACGATGAAGCAGCCCTCGCCATCCCAAGTTTAAAATATCTGAATATTTTTGAGCCCCTACCGTAATGATTGCTCTTATGAAAGAAAGTTTAGATACTGTACGTTGGTGGTTTCCGTTTATTCGAAGATACGACCCTGAATAATTTCTACATCTTACAGTAATTTCTGCCATTATACATTTCCTCTTACATCGATCTTACCCGTCACGGCTGCGGATATGAGAGCAGTGCGGTATTCGCGGAGTTTGACAATGGATTCCTGAACCTTATTTTGAATAACGTCAATTTGTCCCGTCTCGCTGTCGAGTAAAGTGGCGATGGCGCGTTGTTCTTTGAGCGGAGGAAGCGCAATGGGAATGTTCTCAATAACGTTCATGCCAATGTTCTGCTGAGTTCCATAGCTCCATCCGAGTTCAATTGACTGGAAGAAGTTCTTCGATTTCATGAAGAAGAATACAAACGGTGTAATGGCCTTCTTGGGATCTGGTCTGATTGCAGCGAGAGGTGACCAAATGTTAAAATCATCGTCGGTATTTACAAAAGCAACGTTACCAGTAGTAGCTCCGGATTTGATCAAATAGATATCACCTCTTTCGGGCTTGTATTTCCTGGAGAATCTTGCATGATCTTCCAGAGAGATATAC
The DNA here is from genome assembly GCA_030603465.1 of Deltaproteobacteria bacterium. GTDB lineage: Bacteria > Desulfobacterota > Syntrophia > Syntrophales > UBA2210 > JAFGPZ01. The sequence goes on along the minus strand of JAUVXT010000059.1, from coordinate 2,594 downwards.
CCTCGCATCTTTGCAAAATCGATCTTGTCATTCTTGATCGCTTCCGCAGAAATAAAGGGAATGCCTTCATCCAAGATTTCGGGTGTTTCGTGCGGTCCATCAGTAATTGGAATGCTTGTAATCCTCTTTATGGCAAGGACCTCCCAATGCTCTGGTATCTCCCCCAGCCACTTGATGCCGGAATCCTTCATCTTCACATCGGGATTCAGCCCCTTTGTAACAGCATGACTGATGAGGGCAGCGCGCTTCTCCTGCAAAAGTTCAATCTGCCGCTCTTTTTTGGCAATCAGGGCATCTATACGCTCCGTCTCGCGGTCGAGAAACGCGGCGATGGCGTTTTGTTCCTCGCATTTTGGGACTGGTATCCAAACCCGTTTCAATGAATCGGAATATATAACCTCAATAGTAGTTGCATTACTCATCAAAGCCAGTTGAGTCTTTACTAAAAAGCTATTTTGAATCAGCTCAGCAAGATACTTGGGGATGATTTTTCTTGAATCTGGCTGCACCCTCATAAGACAAGGATGCAAAATTCCTTGCTCAGCATCTGATGGGAATAATTCACAATGTCCGATTGTGCCGCGAGTAGTAATCAGTAAATCACCTGGATATATAGTAAACGCTTTCAGTTCCACGTATTTATCTTCGGTAATGTAGTTTTCTCCACTTTGAAAGTCCTTGTCTAAAACATTTCTTTGGTTATAAACTTTTACAGATCCGCTTATCATATCAGCTGAAAGTAGTTGACTGCCGAATGGACCTGTTTTGACAGCATCACCACGTGGAGCAACTAAATATTTCAAGGGCACGATGCTCCATTCCTTCGGTATCTTCCCCAACCACTCAATGCCGGAATCCTTATATTCAGGATATGTCTTCCAGCTCATCCCGCCACCTCCGCCAGTATATCAGCAATCTCCTTCTCGATGAACAGCAGGTCTGCTTCAATCTCTTCTAATGGTCGCGGCGGTGTGTACTTATAAAAATACCGGTTGAAGTTGATCTCGTAGCCGATTTTCGTCTTGCTTTCATCCACCCAGGCATCGGGTACATGAGGCAGGACCTCGCGGGTCACATACTCGTGGATATCCTCCTTGAGGGGCACGGTTTCATAATCCCGCAGTTCAGTGTCCGGCTCGGGGTTGCCCTTGCTGTCGGTGCATATTTCAGCAGTCTCGTCCCGTTCGGATACGGCCATCAGAATCGCTTTGAATAATGGTGCCGGAAGCGCGATCTTTTCATCCTTGAAGATCGCCTTCATTTGTGCGCTGAATTTATCGCGGTTATTGACAACACCAAGAGGTTTCAAGGCTTTTAATGCCTCAAGTATGGCCTCCTGCTTTCGTTTACCTTCAGCGATTTCAGCCTCGGCCGTCTTGGTATCCTTGCGTTTTCTGCTGGTTGCCAGATTAACGAACTGGTTCGTTGCCTGAACCTTGGCGAGGCGTTCCTCGGTGACTGCAAAATTGAGTCTCAGGGGTCGTTCCACTGTGATACGACGATAACCTAAATCACTGTTGTCAAATATCTTTACGAGGTCCCCCTCTTTAAATTCACCGTAAAGGCGGGTAATCTCGGCGATCTGATCGGGTTTTCCATTATTGCCGCTGCCATCACCGATCTCGTGTCGTTTGTTGCCGAGGCTTTTGCGCATCTTTATAAAAAAACTCGTGGCATTTATCATCTGAATCTGACCGCGTCGTTGTTTTTCCTTCCGGTTGGTCACTATCCAGATGTAGGTGCTGATGCCGGTGTTATAAAACAATTGATCCGGCATGGCGACGATGGCCTCAAGCCAGTCATTTTCGATGATCCACTGTCGGATATTACTCTCACCCGACCCGGCCGCCGAAGCCCTGTTCTTCGTGTTCCTTCCTGATGAATTCCTCTTCAGGCTTCCATTCCACGCCAAAGGGGGGATTAGCCAGCATGTAATTAAAGGTCTTCCCGGCCATGTAATCTTCCGTGAAGCTGTCGCCGCGGCGAATGTTTTCCATACTCTGGCCTTTTATCATCATATCGGACCCGCAGATGGCATAGGACTGATCGTTGTAGTCCTGGCCGAAAACCTCCAATTGGGCATTGGGATTGAGCTCGCGCAGGTATTCCTCCGATACGGACAGCATTCCCCCCGTACCACACGCCGGATCATAAAGGGTCTTTACGATTCCTTTGGTAGTCAAGACGTCGCTATCGGGGTTGAAGATGAGATTGACCATGAGACGAATAACTTCCCGCGGAGTGAAGTGGTCTCCCGCTTCTTCGTTGCTTGCCTCATTGAAGCGTCGGATAAGCTCCTCGAATATGTACCCCATCTCGATATTGGGCACCTCGTTCGGATGAAGGTCGATCTCACAGAATTTTTTAACGAGGAGAAACAGGCGATCTGCCTTGTCCAGTTTGGCGATATGTTCCTCAAAACCGAAGTGATCGATGATATCACGGGCGTGGCCGGAAAAGCTTTTGATGTATTGAGTAAGATTGGCAGCAATACCATCTGGGTCGTTTTTCAACTTCTCGAAGGTGAAGGGACTTGTATTGTGAAAGGAGTGCCCCGCCACCTTATTGAGAATCGGTTCAACATTTTTGACCTT